>JAIFMW010000077.1 GCA_020048105.1 Deltaproteobacteria bacterium
AATGATCGTTAGAAGTATCCTTTGTTTATCGACAGTAAGTTTCCCAAGCTGAATGTCGACGGTTCAATCCCGTTCGCCCGCTCCAAAAAAACAACCCCCAGAACGGGGGTTGTTTTTTTGGAGATATTAAAAAAGTCAGACTGAGGTAGATGCTTGTTCTACAGGCGTCAACGTCACCATGGGGCTATTAATTTCCAGGGTGGCGCCTTCTTCCACGTGCAGACGGGTCACCTTGGCAGCCATGGGAGCGACGTATTCGTTTTGCATCTTCATGGCTTCAAGGATCAGGATGGGCTGGCCTTCCTCGACAATCTCGCCTTCGTGAACGAAGAGCTTCAAGACCTTGCCGGGCATCATGGCCTTCATGAGTCCACCACCGGCCATTTTGGCGCGGGCCATGGCGGCGGCGAGCAGGGTCTTGTGGGGGTCCTGGAGCGTGAATTCGTAGGCGCCGTCATAGAGGCTCGCCCGGAACCCGTGTAGGTCAGGATCGATGGTGCGCATGCGGTCGATGTTCACACCCACCGAATGGCCCTCCATGATGATCGAGTAGCTGGTGGGCTCAACCTTGACCAGATCCAAAGGCATCTCTTGGCCATCCCATACCATGGTGATTTTTCCATGGTGGCGGTGCATTTCGAGTTCGTGGGTTTCGTCGCCAATCGTCAGTGTGCGTTTCATCATTCCATCCTGCGCGAATCGTCGAAGTGAGTTAGAGCCGGTTCAGTTTGCCTTGACGCTTCCAGGCTTCCCCAGAACCATCCGAGGTCATGGGCTGCTGGGCCCTACGCTCCTCCTGCTCCAGTTCATCGAAAAGAGCGGCGGCCACGGCGAATTTCAAGTTGGGTCCCAAGCCCCGCTGTTTCCACCAGGTGTGGTTCAGAAGGTTGGTGCAGAACTCACCCTTCAGAAAGGGTTTGTGCTCGGTGAGAGCCTTGTGGAAGGCCACATTGTTGCGAACACCTCCCACGCGATATTCCGACAAGGCCGCGTGCATCCGGGCGATGGCAAGGTCCCGATTGGGTCCCCAGGTGCTTAGCTTGGAGAGCAGCGGAGCGTAGAAGGCGGAGAGTTCCCACCCGTAGTAGATGCCACTGTCGTCTCGCAAATTGCGCCCAGCAGGCGTGCGCAGATAATTGATGGCTCCGGAGCTCGGGGCGAAATCCCGATTGGGGTCTTCGGCATTGATGCGGCACTGAATGGCATGGCCCAGTAGTGGAATCTGATCCTGGGCCAGGGGAAGGGTTTCACCCCGCGCCACTCGGATCTGCCAGCGCACAAGATCCTCGCCAGTGATCCATTCGGTGACCGCATGACCGCCCTGAATACGGCAAGTCGTCTCCAGGAAAAAGAAATTGCGCTCCTCGTCCAACAGGAATTCCACCGTGCCCACCCCGATGTATCCGGCTTCCCGGGCAATGGCGACGGCGGCGGCACCTAGGCGGGTGCGCAATTCGGGGGTCACGAAGGGCGAAGGAGCCTCCTCGGCCACCTGCTGGAAGCGGCGCTGGACAGACCCATCCCGCTCCCACATATGGACGTAATTGCCATGGGTATCGCCCACGACCTGCACTTCGACATGGTGCGGCTTCAGGATCGCCTTTTCCAAATAGACCCGTTCGTCCCAGAAACTAAAGATCGCCTCGCCCTTGACCCTCGGCAGGGCTCGACGCAGTTCACCGGCGGATTTAACGATACGCATCCCTTTGCCGTCTCGCCCTAAAACCGGTTTGACCATCAAGGGAAAGCCCAGTTCGCCGGCCATGGAAACCAGCGTCTCGTCATCGAGACTGCCATGAATCCCAGGTAATACCGGAACGCCAACTTTCTGAGCAAGTTCACGGGCTTTTACCTTATCACCCATCAATTCGAGCACTTCGGGACTGGGACCAACCCAGGTCAGGCCAGCCTCGATGATCTTTCGGGCAGCTTCGGGGTCCTCACTGAAGAAACCGTAACCTGGGTGCACGGCGTCGGCCCCGGAAGCCTTGGCGACTTCGATGATCTTGTCCACCCGCATGTAGCTTTCCCGGCTGGGCGTGGGGCCAATGGAATACGATTCCACCGCCAGACGGACATGCATGGAGCCCCGGTCGGAATCCGAAAAGACGGCCACAGTCGGAATATCCATCTCCCGGCAGGTGCGGATGATGCGACAGGCGATCTCTCCTCGGTTTGCAATAAGCAATTTGGTTACAGGCATAGGCTCATTCCTCTCCATTCCGTACTTCCGCGCCGCCCACAAGGGGTCGTGATGGGGCATCATGGAACGGTGCGAACCACTAGCCTACCAAAGCCTCCCCTTCTCCTCCTAATTTCCATCGCCCTGGGGCTTGGCAGTGGAGGCTGTGCCCGCAAAGGCGACCCCATTCCCAGACCCCGAATTAGCGCTCGGCCCTGCCTCGTTCGCTGGGAAAGCATGCGCCGCATGGAAGTGATCTTGCCCGCCCAAGATACCGATGGAATCTCCCTGGTGGGCATCGAGGCCGTGCGGGTGTATCACCTGCCCCTGGGCACTGCCAGGCCTTCACCTTCTGAAGTCCTTTCCAAGGGCGAGGTTGTGCAAGAGCAGCGACGCCCGGATCTACCCTCGCCAGGACGGAGCTTTCAGATGGATCTTTCCACCATCGGCCGCCCTGCGGGTTGGATCGTCGTGGTGGCCGTGCGGGTGGGCAATGTGGTGGGCGCACCCAGCGAAACATTGCCGTGGCTAAATACCGGCCTGTAAGAGAAATTCCCCCAGCCACGCCACGGTAGCCTGAGCGAGCTGATCCTTGGGTGCCGGACCGATGGGAACCCCCGCTCCTTGGGCGGTCACGGGAGTTAGGGTGTTGGTCTGAAGGCCAAAGCCACGCCCCTCGGAAATATCATTCACCAGCACGGCGTCCAATCGCTTTTTCTCGAGCTTGCCGATGCCGTTGGCAACGTGATCTTCACTCTCGGCCGCAAAGCCAATGGCCCATTGCCCCGATTGCCGGTTCATCGCCAGGGTCGCCAGAATATCCGGCGTGCGCACCAGCACGAGAGACTCGGCCCCATCTTGCTTCTTCACCTTTTGGGGTGCGAAATGCTCGGGGCGTTGATCCGCCACGGCGTGCGCACACGGACGACTTGGATACCCCGTGGCGCCTTGAGGTCCCCACCGAGCACCAGATGCACCTGAGCACCAGCATCGCGCAACGCCCGGGCGAGTTCGATCCCCATGGCACCGCTGGAACGGTTGGTCAGGGTGCGAACCGGATCCAGATCTTCCCGTGTCGGCCCGGCCGTCACCAAGATTCGCTTACCTTCGAGGATCGGAATTCGGGGTCGACCTAAGGCTTCGATGGCTTCCAAAATATCGACCAACTCCGCAAGCTTGCCGGTGCCCTCTTCACCGCAGGCCAGCATGCCTTCAGCGGGTTCAACGATGGAATGACCAAAGCCTCGGACGCAGGCAACATTGGCCTGCACCGCCGGATGGGCCCACATGGCCTTGTTCATGGCGGGGGCCCACAGCACCTTGCCCGTGGTGGCCAAGAGGATCGTAGAAAGCAAATCATTGGCCAGACCATTGGCGGTCTTGCCGAGAATATCGGCGGTAGCGGGCACCACGGCCACCAAATCCGCCCAGCGGGCCAGATCCACATGCTCCACTTTCGGGTTGGGGCGCCATTCGTGGTAATCGGGGTTGGCGCCAAAGCAGGGCTCACCCGTGAGGGTCGCCAGGGTCAGTGGCGTGATGAAGCGGCTGCCAGCCTCGGTCAGACAACATCGCACTTGGTGACCACGCTTGACGAGCATCCGCGCCAGATCCGCAGCTTTGTAAGCCGCGATGCCTCCGGTGACACCCAGCAGGATTTTCATGGTTCCCCCGATCCTGCCATGGTACCCCATGGCCCTTTCTTCTGGAGACTGGCGCCCCCCCGTGCTAGACTGGTCAGCTCTGAGGACTGTCCATGATTCAACGCACCGTTGTCCACGTTCCTGAAGAAATCAGCAACAAGTATCGCTTTGTCATGGTTTCAGGCAAGCGCTGCGAACAGCTGCAGCGGGGAGCCTATCCCAAAGTCGAAGTGATCGTGCCCATGAACAAGCAGGGTCAGGCCCAGGATGCCCCCAAACTGGCTTCCTTCTGGTCCCAGGTTTCCGTCGAAGAAGTCGAGGAAAGCCGCATCGCCTTCGAAACTCCAGAAGTCACGATCTACGACTACACCACCGAGGTTCCGATTTCGGTCGAGTAGTCCACACAAGACTCCACTTCAAGGGCTCTCCGGAGCCCTTTTTCATAGGCCCTCGGAGCCCGCCATGATCGTTCCCGATATCGATGATCTGATCCTGGACCACGACGAGGATACCGGCTTGGAAGAGTTGGGTCGCAAGGTGCTGAGCCGCGGTCCGTGGACTTCCGTGGCCTTTCTGGTGAAGACCCGCAATGGACCCGACGCCGATTGGCAAGGACCCTTTCTCTGGTTGCATCGCTATCAGAAGGTGGCTCAAGGTTGGAAATTAGTGAGCCGCTTTCACACCACCGAAACCGAACAATTGGACCGCCTGCTGGACGGCCTTCAGGGCTGGGGCTTAACCAAGTAAGCCTCTTGTCACGCCCTCGGCGCAGGGTCACTCTCGAAGCATGAAGATCTTCCGAATCCTCCTGCTCGTTTTTGGGTCCTTACTGCTGCAAGCGGGCCCGGTGCTCGTGCTCAGTTTCGATGCCCTCGGAAACGACCGCTTCAACCCATCAACCATGCCCCAACTCTGGGCCATCGCCCAGGAAGGGCTCCGGGGCCGAGGCTTGCCGCCCTTCCCTTCCACCACGTTCAATGGCCACGCAACACTCGCCACGGGCTGTTGGCCCGGTCATCACGGAATCGTCGCGAATGGCTTTTATGACCCCCAATTGGGCCGGGTGGATCACAGCGCTCGGGCCAAATTCTTGGAACGGGAACCCCTCTGGATTGCCGCCACCCGCAGTGGGCTCAAAGCCGCCGTGGCGGGGTGGCCCTGCGGGGACGGTCCCTGGCGAGGAGAAGTCCCGTGGCGCCAATTGCCCTTTGACTCAACGTACACGGATCCGATTGCCCTGGATTTTGCTGACCGCGCTTTAACGGAAGGTGCCGATCTGGTGATGACCTACCTTTCAGGCGTGGACGAGGAAGGTCATCGCCATGGCCCGACCAGTGCCGAGGTAGCCAGCAAACTCAAAGTCATCGATTCCCAAATGGCACCTTGGTTGCGTCGCCAACAAGCACGGCATCCCAATCTCCAAATCTGGCTCCTGGCCGATCACGGCATGGCGACCACCACGCGGCGCATTCACCTCCCGACCTTGCTGGGTGGGCTCTCAGCACGAGTGGTGGCCCATGGCGGAAGCGCCTATGCGTACCTTGCCCAACCCAGCGATCTTCCTGCAGCCTCTGCCCGCCTTCGCCAAGCCGGCTTGCAGGTTTGGACGCGATCGGAATTACCGACCGGCTTTGGACTAGCTGGCACCTTACGCAGCGGTGATCTCACCATATTGGCCCCATCAGGCACCTGGCTTTCCCAGGCACTGACTCCCGAACAAGACGCCAACGAGCGTTCGGGCCGCAGCGGTGCCCACGCCTATCGCGGGGAAGATGCGGGCATGGCCACCTGGCTGGTGGTGCTGGGCACGGGACGGCGAGGAACAATCGGGGATATACCGCTGATGGACGTGGCACCCACGGTGGCCGCCCATTTGGGCATTCGATGGCAAACGCCCCCCGACGGCAAGGTTGTGCCTCGGCTGCTTTCGAAAAAACCGATCAAGGCAAAAAGCAAATTGCCCTGAAAAGCAAAAATTCACCACGGAGACACGGAGTACACAGAGAAAAGCAAAAAAGATATAGGGATTGAAATTCAAAGAACCCCCCAAAGTTTTCTCTCTTTTCCTCTTTGTCTCCGTGTCCTCCGTGCCTCCGTGGTGAATCTTTTTTTATGTTTTGGCTCCCGTCCTCGCATGAGTTTCATTTCCATTCGAAGGCAATTCACGCTTCCCGTGGGAAACTGGAAGGCTAGGAGTTTTCATGCCCATCGCCCTCAGTTTGGTCAAGGTGAGCAAGCGCTACGGCGCCCAGCCCATTCTTGAAGACCTATCCTTTGGCCTCATGCAGGGGGAAAAAGTAGGCCTGATCGGGCGCAACGGTACCGGCAAGTCCACGTTGTTCAAGTTGCTCTCGCACGAAGAAACGCCAGATTCCGGTGAGGTGGTCATCACCCAAGGTCTGCGCTTGGCTCGTCTGGCTCAGGATCCTCACTTCGCGCCCGAAGCGACCATCCGCGAGGCCCTGGAATCCGCCTTGGCCGATCATGCGGCCTTGATTCGTCGGCATGGCGAAATCCACGAAGAGTTGCATCGACTTCACGAAAAGCCCGAGCCAGCCCTCGAAGAGCGCCTCCACACGGAACTGGAATTGGTTGAGCATCACCTGGCCCACATGGGCTGGGATCTGGAACCCCGCTTGAAGGAAGCCCAAACCACCTGGGGGCTTGTCGATTTAGAAGCGAAGGTGGAATCCCTTTCGGGTGGTTGGCGCAAGCGCGTGGCCCTGGCCCAGGCTTGGCTCAAGGATCCCGATGTCATGGTGCTGGATGAGCCCACCAACCATCTAGATCCCGAACAGGTGGAAAGACTCGAAGCGTGGCTCCAGAAATTCGAAGGCGCCCTGTTGCTGATCACCCACGATCGCCATCTGTTGGATGGCGTGGTGGATCGAATGCTGGAGCTAGAAGAAGGAGGCATTTCTAGCTACGAGGGCAGCTACAGCGACTACCTCCTGGAAAAATCGGACCGGGAATTCCGGGAAGCGCGCCTCACCGAACACATGCAGAACCGCCTGCGCCGGGAAATGGCATGGCTGAGCCGAGGTGCCAAGGCCCGCACCCGCAAGAGCAAACTCCGCATCCAGGATGTGCTCGATATGAAGGACGAAGTCGGCGAGCGCACGAAGATCGAAACTCGCCAAGCCATTCTGTTCAAAGGCGGCGAGAATCGCAGCGACGCGCTGCTGCACGCGAAGAATGTTTCCTTTTCCTACCCAGGCGGACCGGAACTCCTGGGCGGCCTAGATCTTGTGCTCCAGCGCGGCATGCGCATTGCGATTCTTGGTCCCAACGGCTGCGGCAAATCGACCTTCCTTAAGCTAATTCTGGGTGATCTCACCGCCACCGTCGGTGAAGTCACCCGCCATCCCAAGTTGTCGCTCTCCGCCATTTCCCAAGGCCGCGGTGAGTTGGACGGCAACCTGAGCATTCTCGAGAACCTCGCGGACCGCGCCGCGATTGTGAAGGTGCAAGACGCCACCATCCTGGCCCACGTCTACCTAACCCGTTTTGGGTTTCCCGTGGAGCAGCAGGGACGCTTGGCTTCCACGGCTTCCGGCGGCGAGCGGAATCGTCTGCTTCTGGCCAAGGCCATGCTGCATCCCTCGGATTTACTGGTGTTGGACGAACCCACCAACGATTTGGATATCGCCACCCTGCAAAACCTGGAAGAAGCGCTGCTGGAATTCAAAGGCACCCTGCTCCTGGTGAGCCACGATCGCTTCTTCCTGGATCAAGTGGCCACGCACACCCTGGCCTTCAATGCCC
>JAIFMW010000030.1 GCA_020048105.1 Deltaproteobacteria bacterium
ACCCTCACGCGGGAAGACCTGGAATCGATGGTTCAAAGCCTCGTTGATCGCACCATGGATCCCATCATCGACGCCCTGAAAGAAGCCCAAAAAAGTGCATCCGATGTCGATCAGGTAATCCTAGTGGGCGGTCAAACCCGCATGCCCCTGGTGCAACAGAAAGTTCGCGAATTTTTTGGCCGGGAGCCCAATCGCGATATCAATCCCGACGAGGTCATCGCCCAGGGCGCTTCCATCCAAGGCGCAGTGCTCACGGGTGAGATCAAGGATCTAGTGCTGCTCGATATCACGCCTCTTTCCATCGGCATCGAGACCCAGGGCGGCGGATTCGTAAAAATCATCCAGCGCAATACCACCATCCCCACTCGGGATAGCCGCACCTTTACGACCGTCACGGATAACCAAGCCCGGGTGGAAGTCCACGTGCTGCAAGGCGAGCGAGAATTATCCGAGTTCAACAAGAGCCTCGGCCGTTTCGATCTCATCAACCTACCGCCTTTGCCCAAGGGCGTGCCCCAGATCGAAGTCGCCTTCGATATCGATTCCAACGGCATCGTCAAGGTTTCCGCCAAGGACGTTATGACGGGCCTTGAGCAGAGCATGAGCATCCGGCCGAGTTCGGGCCTTTCGGAACTAGAAATTCAGCGCATGGTGCGCGAGGCCACATCCAACGCCGAAGCCGATCTTCAGCGCCGCGATGAACTGAAATACATCGCCTCCGCCGAAGGTCTGCTTTTCTCCTGCGACAAGAGCTTCACCGAGTGCGGCAAGTTCCTCACCGAAGACGACCAGACCATGGTGCGCGACACCCTCAATGCTGCGCGACAAGGGGTGGCGACCAAAGATATCGCGGGTGTGAAATCCTGCGAAGCCAAGCTCATCGAAGTGCAAAAGATCCTGACCAACGCCGTGCTCTCCGCCAGCGAGGCCATGATGAACGCGCTGGAAGATGACGGGCGCGGGCCCGGTGGACTGAAGTAGTCGGCGCCCGCCTCTGCTAACCTAGAAGAATGGGTGTAAAACGCGACTATTACGAAGTGCTGGGCGTAGGGAAGGATGCTTCTCTCGACGATATCAAAAAGGCCTATCGCAAATTGGCGATGACCTACCACCCGGATCAGAATCCGGGCAATAAGGCGGCCGAGGAAAAATTCAAGGAAGCGGCGGAGGCGTACGCTACGGTTTCCGACGCTGAAAAGCGGCGCCATTACGATCAGTACGGCCATGACGCGCCCACTCAGGGTGGCTTCCAATTCGATCCCAACCAGTTCACCGACTTCCAAGACATCTTTGGCAGCTTCTTCGGAGGCGGTGGCATCTTCGGCGATATCTTTGGCGGGGGCGGCAGCAGGCGGCGCTCTGGCGCCGGAGAGCGCGGTTCCGATCTCCAATACACCTTGAAGGTGCCCTTCAAAGAGGCCGTCTTTGGGGTCGACGCCAAGGAAATCGATGTCCCCCGCTTGGAGTCCTGTGACACCTGCCACGGCAACGGTTGCGCCTCGGGCACCTCGCCTCAGACCTGCCCGCAATGCCGCGGCAATGGCCAAGTCGCCATGCGCCAGGGATTTTTGCAGATGTATGTCGTCTGTCCCCGCTGCGAAGGCCGCGGCAATATCATTCAAAGCCCCTGCGGTTCCTGCCGGGGTGAAGGCCGCGTGCACCGCCGCAAGAAGGTTCGCTTCCGCATTCCCGCTGGGGTTGATCGAGGCCAACGCCTACGCCTTGAAGGCGAGGGCGAAGCCGGACGATCCGGCGGTGGCTCGGGCGATCTGTTCGTAGTGTTCGATGTCGAGGCCGACCCCCTTTACGAGCGCGATGGCTTTGATCTGCACCGACGCCTGGAGGTGCCTTGGCCCCTGCTCGTCCTCGGCGGTGAGATGCCCGTGGAGACGCTCTACGGCAGCGATTCCATTCGCTTGGCGGCGGGAACCCCGGCCGACAAAGTCATCAAACATCCCAACGCCGGGGTGCCCAAGCTTCGCGGATCTGGCCGTGGAGACCTCTTTCTGCACGTGAAAGTGGTCGTTCCAGCCAAGCTCGATGGTGAACAGGAAGACCTGGTACGCCAGCTTTTAACCGCCATGCGAAATGACGGGCAAGCCCCGGAAGACCAAGGTTTTCTCGCCAAGGTCTTTGGCTCTGAGAAGAGCAAGAAAAAGAAGAAACGCTAAAGCCCCACTGACCGGTGGGCTGGTAAACGGAAAAGCGAAGGCGTGATGCCTTCGCTTTTCTTATAGCCTTGGCCAAAAAAGAGGTCAGCCAGCTAAGGATTGGTTCTTCCGGTAGGCCAACACGCCCCAGACCAGGAAGGCAACTTCGACCAAAGCCGCCAGAACCATCCACATCACGATGGGCGAATCGCCCATGCCGTAGGAGTGCATGCCCGTAGAGAGGACAAAGTTCACCCCGAGGTAGGTCATCAGAATGGTCTGAAAGGCCAAGACGCTAACCACGGCCACACCGAACTTGCCGATCATGCGATCGAGCTTGGCGTGCAGAATGGCCATGTAGGCGAGGAAGGCGACCAGAGACCAGACTTCCTTGGGGTCCCATCCCCAATAGCGCCCCCAGGAGGATGCGGCCCACATGGAGCCCGTGATGATGCCCGCAATGAGAAAAATCGAACCTACGAACATGTACCAGTAGAGAAGGTCATACATCTTGTCGGCCATCTCCATGCGTCCACGGGAAAAGATCGTGGTGGCAATCTGCATGTGAGCGACCACGAGCCCCAGCGCCAGAATGGAATAGCCCAGCATGATGATGGGCACGTGAATGGCCAACCACGGCGTGCCCGCAAGCACCGGCGCGATGGGATGGATGAAGCGATCGATGGGCAGCAGATCCATGAGCGCCATGGTGAGCGCGGCCATCACAGCGGCGTTAAGCACCACAACGCGGTTTCGCAATACCGCATAGGCGACTACGGCGAAGAGTCCTACGCCCCACGCTAGGAACAGCATCGACTCATACATATTGGCGGCGGGAATCCGCTCTCCAGCATCCCACCGTAAGCCAATGGCCCAGGTCATCATCCCGAAACCGCCAAGCAGAGCCGCAAAGGCAATGGCATCGAGCATCTTGCTCTTGCGCATCCAGGCCGCGATTGAGAGTGCCAGCGAGGCCAGGAGAATGATCCAGGACCAGCGCACGGGGTTCAGTTCGTTGTAGAAAATTTCTCGTTCAATCTTTTGAGCCGTGGGCCAACCCTCCAGGCGAGGGCCCGACATCAGGGCGCCAATCGTCGCAGGTGTTAGTGCCGCCGGTTGATCCCAACGCGCCAAGGGTTCCGCTGGGATGGGAAGGGGGCGCAGGACATCGTTGAAAAGCACAGCCTTCAGAGTCATCAAGCGTTTTTCGATTTTTTCGGCGTCCTGCAGCAATCCGCGTCGGGGTCGCCCTTCAGCCTCAGCCTGGTGTGCGGCATCGACCTGGGAAAAGAGCGCTTGATTCTGAACCAGTTGCGCAAAAGAGGCATGCGTGGTGCCCACCGGAAGTCCAATGGCCTCCGCGAAGGCCTTCGAGTCGATCTTGACGATCGGAGCATTCGCGGCGGTCTTGGGATCAAAGATCCAATCCGCCATGGAGGCCGAGGGGTCCTCACCCTTCCAGAAATACGAACCGGTCACGGCCCAGACGGTTTCCCGCGCCAAGGTATCGAAGGGCATGGAGCGACCATCGTGTTGCACAGGCAGGCGCTTCAAGGTCCCCACGGTAGGGGCCGCCGTGGCGGTTAGGGCAGCCCCGAACATGAGCATGGCGGTGAGCGCCTTGCGGCCCTTCCCGGGTTTTGGCATCTTGAGCTCGACTTTCCCTGCCTCATGGCTTTGGACCATACGGGTGAAGAGCACGATGCACATCCCCAGGATCAAGGTGATATACCCAGCAAAGACGATGTTCTGGCCTGGATCCCTGGACACGGAAAGCACCGTGGCCTCGCGACCCCCTGCCTGCTGGTAGCTGGACTGAAACAGGGTGTAGCCGCGGTAGCTGAGTTCGTGATTCATCCAGATCTTGGCAGGGAAGGTTCGCCCCGTATCACGATCCGTCACCTGAACCTTGCTCAAGAAACCAGCCGGTCGCATGAGCCCCGGATAGGTCTCCAAAACGAAGTCATCCAGCCTCACGGAAAAGGGCAATTGGCGCTGCGAAAGGATATTCCCCGCAGGATCATGCTGTTCAATGACCGAGGCGCTTTCCCCTTCCCACATGCCAAGTTGGCCCTCGACCTTAAAGAAATAGGTAACCGAGGCGCCCACAAAAATGAGGATCAAGGAGGCATGGGTAACAACAAAACCAATGCGCTTGGTGGCCCAAGGGAACAGATCCGCCAGCGACATGGCCAAATTGATGGCGAAAAGACCCTGGAGGCCCAGGAACCACCAGGAGTAGTACACGAACCGCCCCGCAATTTCCGCATTGGCGCGGGTCTCGACGATGGTTCCCACCGAAAGCCCCACAAGCAGAAGGACCAATAGAATTACGGCGAGCTTTAAGGAAGCCAGATAGGCAAAGAGTTTTTTCATGGAGTTCATCCTGGCAACGAGGGCATCAGTTAGCGGACTTCGATTCGCTTGCGCACACCGTTGAACACGCTGTTGGGCAGGATCGCACGGGTCAACAAGTTAAATTTGCTGCTAAAGGGGCGGCCTGCAATGATCCGGTCCGCTTGCTCACTTGAGATGCCCGGCAACTTCAGCAGTTCCATTTTCGTTGCCGAATTGATGTCCACTAATTTTGGACCGTTCTTTCGTTTGGCACGGGCCGCTGCGGTGGGGCCGGGCTTGGCAACAGTCGATTTTTTTGGGGTCGCTGCGGATTCCTGGGATATTCCCGCGCCCACAAGCATCAGGGACGCCATTAGCGTGGCCCCAAATCGGTTCAAACGAAACGCCATAAAACACCTCTCGAAAGAGGATACTACAAACAAGAAAAGACTCGTAAACCCGCTTCACAAATAATGCAGAAAATTATATTTTTTAATTAAATAACCCGAATGCAACTCGCATCCGGGTTATTTTCTGCGGAGAGAAACCTAGCAAGGTTTCTCGCTCGGAACGCTATTAGTGAATCTTGGCGGGATCGTAGGTCGATCCAACACCGTGGCACACGGCGCACGATTCGCCGTTGATGTTCATGGCACTGCGAGCCACCTTGATCTGTCCACCGTTCAGGGTCATGTGAGCCTTGGCGGGGGTGCTGTCATGGCAGGTGACGCAGGCGGCGGTGAACGGCGTGATCATGAGGTCGGTGGCGCCCACGGTGCCGATGGCCGTCTTGGCCTTGGCGACGGTGTCGGTTGCCACGAGATCCTCGGCGGTCTCGCGGGTGGGCAGCGCATTCGCGGTCGGCATGTTGTAGCCGTTGTAGGTGTGGCAGGACTTGCAGTCGCTCAGAACACCCGGGAAGCCAATGGTGCCGCCGTTGATGATGGTGACGGCGTTAGGCGTTCGGTCACGAACGATCCGAATCGGGGTAGCGCGATCCTTGCCGGCATGGATGCCGTGGATCATGTCCTTCATATTGTTGGAGGTCTGGGGGAAGCTCAGGGCAAAATTCGAACCAGCCACCACAGGATTGGGGACCGTGATGCCCCAAGAGGTTAGGCTCGCGAGATCCTTGGCCGTAAAGAGACCAGCAGCCCTGTAGGTCTCAAGTGCGGCATCTGTTATGCCGCGGCCGGAGGCTACGATGCTCGGGTTGTGGCAGGTCACACAGACCTGGACTTCCTTCACCCGGTTGCCGCCATGACCCATAAACCACTCGTGGCAATCCTGACAGCGCTCAGAGTCGATGACCTTACGGCGGGCGGTGTCGCCCGTGACGGACTTGACCACGGAAACCGCGTGGCGAGGAGAGGTCAGCGTATCCAAACCACTAACCACGCCATCCTTGTTCGAATCCCAAGTGCCGGCAATCTGCGTGAAGTAGCCCTGGAGGGATACAGAGCGCAGAGTCGCACCGGCCGGGAAGGCGCTGGCCACCGTGGCGGTGTAGTAGCCACTGCCATCAGGCCCAGTGATGGTGTGAGTGCCGGTGGAGTTCAGGATGCCATTCGCACCGGAGAGGCCCACGGACAGGGGCTGGCCATTGGAACGGCCCAGGTTGTTGTAGTCAATGGGGGCGGTGACGCCATCCTGCGGCAGGGCGTAGGCGAACAGGAAGCTGGGGCTGCCCGTGAAGCCGGACAGGGGGGCGGCTACGCCGCCGGCAGCCGGGGCCGCCAAGGTGATCGCCGTGCCGTCCATGGTGATCTTGAAGACGATCGTGGCGGTGGTACCGCTCACGGTTGCGGTCTTGACTTCGTAGACAGGGGTCTTGAGCCCAGCAGCGACCGTCGGATTGTTAGGCGTAACGTCCTGACCCATGTGGGCAATGACAGGATCGGATCCGCCTGCTCCAGGTGCGTGACAGAGCTGGCAGCTCACATCCGTGGCGGTCAGGGTGGTGGTGTGGTGAGAAGCACCAACGCTCAGGTCCGTACCGTCGTGGCAGGTGCCGCAAGCGAGACGGCTGGCCTTTGTTTTCCAGTTGTTGGCCTGGGGCACGTCGGCGTGGCAGGTTGTGCACTGCTTCTGGCCGCCCTCAAGCTTGGAGTAGCCGAGCTTTTCAAAATACACGCCAGCATACTGATAGCCATCCTTGGCCAGCTCAGTGCCCATATGAATGCGATGGACCATGGCGGTCATATCGCCCACAGCGCCACCGTTGATCTTGCGCTGTCCCTTGGAAGTCCCACCCAGGGATTCATTCGGGTTATACCCAGTGGCCGTGGTGGATGCTTCGGCGTAGCCATACTTGCGCTGGTCGGTATGACACACCACGCAATAACGAGCCTCTACGCGACCGCCACCATGGAAGGCGAGCTTGTCGTGGCACTCGTTGCACTTGCCGATGGCAACGATATCGCGGATATCGGTACCGGCAGGCACGGGGGCGCAGGCATTCGTGGGTCCAGGGATGAAGTCATAAATGATGTTGACGGGGTTCTCCATTGCCACGGACGTGGCAACGGTGGTGCCGTTGGCGGTATTGCTACCAGTGCCGCGAAGATTGCCCGAGAACTGCACGCTGAGCCGATGCACCAGGGTGTTCTCAAAGGAGACATTGCCTAGATCAGCCTTGAGGTTGTTGCCGGCGTAGGACTGAGCATCAAGCCAAGCCTGCATCCCGACGATGTCGCGGTAGAACGCGTACTTGTAGGTGTAGGTGAGAGGATCGTAGGTCAGGGTTCCCGTGTTGTCCGTGGAAGGACGCGTGGGAGCCGCAGCGGCAGTTGTGGTTGGGACGGTGCTCACGATATAGCTAACCCACTTGCTGGGCGCCTTGGTGACGGCATCCTCGGGGACCAACTTCGCAACGGCAAAGGAAAGGTTGGGATAGCTAAAGAGAGTGGCGGAGGAACTCTTCGAGGTCCATCCGTCCAGACCCTTGATGACATTGCCTGCAGGGTCTTTGACCGTGAAGGTGACTTCAGGTTTTCCGCCAACGATTGTCACACCGGTGACAGTCAGGTTGGGTTTCAAACCGGCCCACTGCTCGGCCGTGAAAAGGTTCGCGTCAACAACCGGAAGGACACTAGTGCCATTCGTGCCGTTCGTGCCGTTGGTGCCGTTGGTGCCATTGGTGCCAGCAGCGCCCGTGGCGCCGTTCTGCCCGGCTTCGCCGCGGCAACCGATGAGCATGAGGGCCATGGCGGAAGTCGCGATGACTCCGATCATGCCTCTCAAGTGGTTATGTTTCATGCTGCACTCTCCCTTCAGGGGTGAAATAGGTGAATTTCGAAGAAAAACAAACTTGAGGCAACGTTGGAATTCGGCACCTCCTTTTTGGTTGAGGGAAGTTGAAACCGAATGGCGTGTTAACGACCGTAGTCGTGGCACATGGAGTTGTTAAAGCAACCGGGCGCTGCACCAACGGGGGCTCCCGGGACAGGCTTGCGGGTGGAATTGGCACCATCCTTATGGCACTTGTAGCATTCGGCGGCGTTCCCTTGATCCGCCCGGCTATGAATGGGGTTCGAGGGGTTGGTGCTTTCCCAGGGTTTGTCAGGGTGGGGCGCTTTGGTGTGGCAGGCCAGGCAGGAAGTGGCGGTATACCCATCCTTGTACGTGGCGCCGTGGCACTTGGCGCAATAGGCAAAGCCACTGCGATCGCCCGGTACGGCCATGGCCCCTAGCCGTCCGTGCTGGCTTGGATCGGCCCAACCTGCGGGGTGTCCGGGCCCGTTGGGGTGACAGGTGAAGCAGCTGACCTTGGCGATGCCGCCCGCGGCGGCGGGATCCGTGGTGGATCCGTGGCAGGTGGTGCACTGGGCTGGCTTTTTGGAATACTCAACCCAATGCGTTTCCAGCCAACCCTTTGGGTGATTTCCCGCAGGGCTAACTTTGGCTGCGTTATCGGCCGTCGTGCTGGTGCAGCCCAAAGAAAGCAGGGCAAAAACCATCGCGAAAAATGTCCCGGCCATCCACTTGGTTTTGTTCATGGGTGTTCCCCTTCGGCGCTTTACAGATCCCTACCGATGGCAGGAGGTGCACTTGTCGTTGTTGGCTCGGCCATGGCATTTGAAACAGCTGCTCGGGTCGATCTTGCCCTCGATGCGATGCATCGTCAGGTAATTGCCGGGATGAGGCGTCGCGCGATCGGGACGGCCACCGAGCTTGGTCGAAGGCTTCATGACTGTTTTCCCTGCGTGGCAATCGGCGCAGAAGGACTGGGAATGGCAGGTGGCGCAAACATTAGCATCCTGCCCAGCCTGAACCTTGTGATCCTTGACGAAGGTGGAGCTGTGATTGAAGGCGGCGTAGGTCTTGCCGGAGCCCTTCAGTTCGTCCTCGTGGCATACCGAGCAGGAAGGCCGCCCGGCTCCAAGTTCCTGAGGGTGCACCGCCGCAAAGCTTTTCTCTGTGGACACCATTCCGCAGGCTGTCAGGACACCTAAACCGAGCGTGATCGCAAACGAGAGGAGAGCGATTCTCCGATTCATTTACTTGCCTCCTTTGCGAGCCAGAGAAAACCGATATTCCGCGCGCAACAGCGCTCGCACATCTTTCTTGAAGAAGGGGTTATCCCCGTAGGTGAGATCCCCAGAGACCTTCACGCTTGGCGTGAGGCGCGCCCCAAGGGAGGCTACGAGTTCAGATTGGGCTTTTTTTCCATTCAGATTTGGATTGTGTTGGTCGTCAAAGCTCTGATGAATGCCGTCCAGGCTGGCGGAATAGCGACCGGTTTCATACATCACCCAGGCGCGGATTTCTCGGTGCGACAGGCTGTAGCTAGGCACCTGACGATCCACCTTGAGCACATTCTGAGTCGTCACGCGATGGGCCCCGAAACCCGCCTGAAGCTTGGAGTCCATGCCCGTCCACCGAACATCCCCACCAAAGCGATTGGCCTCGCCGAAAGAATCCCGATTCGTGCTTCGGAAATCAGCCGTCACCAACAGGGATGCCGCAGAGCCAAGCAGGATCTTCCCGCCATAGCCCCGATGCTTGCCACGCTCGTCTGGGCGGAACAAGGAGGGCATGTTCGTGCCCGCGTAGTAGGCCTGAAAGTTTCGCTCGGTAAAATCACCTGTCATCGAGAAGAGTGGCGCAATCTTCACTAACATCGTGTAGTCATGTTCGGCAATGCGAGAAGGTGCGGTCCCACTGAGGGGCTCGGCATGATGGGCGACATCCCAGATCGTGCGACCGGTGAAATCAATGGCAGCGATGGGGACGAAGTGGATATCGGCGCCCACTTGTCGGCGGGAGTAATCCACGATGGAAGCAATGGGAAGATCCTTGGCCGCAGTGGACCCATCCTGAAGGTAGGAAACGCCGACCTCACCCATTCGGGAAAGACGCCAGCCGACGCGACCACCGAAGATTACGTCGTGCTGGAATTCGTAGTTCCTCTGGTCCGCAGGATCTTGGCTCTTGTAGATAACAGGCTTTCCCGCGAAGAAGGAGACTACGAAGCCGTGTTTCAGATCAGTCCGGGCGCTGATGCCGTCGACCTGTTCCATTCCGGCGCCTTGATTGATGGCAAACCGACCAGCCTTGATTTCGGCATTGGCCTCGGCAAATCGGTACTGCAAATAGCCGTAGGTCAAGTTGCCATCCGACTTCTTACCCATCGAGGTGGCTTCGCCCAAATCCACCCTGCCCCACCCGAAGAGATGCAGAGAGAGCGCCTCGGTACCGAGCTTGGTCGCATCAATGCCAAGAAACTGAGTGGCCGGTGCGTAGCTGGTTTTATCGAAACCAGGGACGTCCTGTTTCCACATCTGGGCCATGGTAGTGCCATACACATTCACATCCTGAGCCCCCGCCGTTGCGGTGATCAGGGCAGCAAGAAGAACCACGTTGGTGCGTTGCGTCATGATTCGCCTCTTCTCACAATCCGCAATGTTTCCGCACGCCTAGAAAACCTAGAGCAGCGGGATTTAGTAATGAACGTATCGGGCATTTTTCGAGGTGCATGAAATCTCGTCGATAGTATTTGGTCGATGGGAAAGAAAAAAGGACACAACGGTCCTCAATGAGCCCGATCAGAGTAATAATCTCTTTTCAGATACTCAAGTCCGGAATTAAAAAAATCCCAAAAGGCCCTGAATGCCTTACCGATTTCGTCGGCTATTTAAGCCAAAGGGTCTCTATTTTTACCTAGGCCGCTGGGCCCCCACATCGCCCACCGAAATGGCCATGGAATTCTCGAGCAACCGCAGCGTGGCACGGATATCACGCCCATCCCGAGAGAATACAGCCTGAATCTGAATCAAAGTGCCCCGGAAACGCCCTTCGATTTCCCAGCCAGCATTCATGAGCGCTCTGGTGTAGACCGTCAGAAATTCGTGGGAGGACACCGGCCCGGGCAGTTCATATTCCTTTTCAATAAAGTTGACCGTAACGATGGCCTGCTTGCCAGGCTCCAACTCAACTCCAACGGGATTCAGGCTATCGGCGCAACTTACAATCTTTGAGCCCGGCCAGGGTGGCAGATAGGGGAAATCCTCCTGGGATTTCGGCAATTCGGGGGTTTTCCCAGGCCGTAGAAGAACCATTGCAGCGGCCTCACGGCGCTCCACCACGACCACCTTCAGTTCGCCACTCGCGCCGGGGGAGAATCGAATCCAGAGTTCCTGACCATTCACTTCCCGCCGAGCTACACCGCGGTTTTCAAACTGCCAAACCCAACCCTTGGCCTCCAAGGCCGTTTTAAGCCATTCCGTCAGCGTCAAGACCCCGATTCGTCCTTCTGCGGCCACCAGGACAAAACGCCAGGTGCGTCCATCCACATTGACTCGCAAGGCCGCTTTTCCGGGTGCAGCCTGAACGTCGAACGTCTCTTGATCGAAGGCCCAAAGTTCCAGACTCCCAGGCTTGGGGCGCAACGAAGAAGGCAATTCCACACCCGGAGGGGGCGCGGGAATTTCCTGAACCTGGGCCGGGGGAACAAGCAGTGCAAGCATGTCCAAAGAATGAGGGCTCAGGAATGCATTGCAAGCAGAAAGGCGCGGCCTTCAAGAGCCGACATTCTTGATAGTCTAGGGGTTCTAACCGCATGGCTCAGGTCGCTTAAGCATTCACCCAAATCGCCCTCTCACCTTTAATTAAGGAAAGCTCATGGTCGAAGCCCTCAAGAAATCCCTGCGCGATTCCGCCGCAGCCCGTTGGACCGCCATGGCGGTGGTCTCGTTTTCGATGCTATGCGGCTACTTTGTGGCCGACGTGGCGGCCCCCCTCAAGCCGCTCCTGGAGCAGCAGCTCCATTGGACCAGTGCCCAATACGGCTTCTTCACCAGTTCCTATGGCTGGTTCAACGTGTTTCTGGGAATGCTCGTCATTGGCGGCGTCATCCTCGACAAGAAGGGGCCCCGCTTCGCAGGCATGCTGGCCACCATCCTCATGGTGTTAGGTTGCGGCCTGAAATGGTGGGCCATCAGCACCCATTCCCTAGATGGCCAAACACTCTTCGGAGTGAACGCTCAGGTGATGCTCGCCTCGATTGGCTTCGCCACCTTCGGCATGGGCATCGAACTCTGCGGCATCACTGCCACCAAGATCATCGTGAAGTGGTTTAAAGGCTATGAGATCGCCCTGGCCATGGGCCTGCAAGTGGCCATCGCCCGAATTGGCACCAGCCTAGCCCTGAATTTGAGCTCCCCCATCGCCGAGTCATTTAAGGTGTCCACCCCCATCCTTGTGGGCACGGTGCTCCTCTGCGTAGGTCTCGTCGCCTTCATTTTCTACCTCAGCATGGACAGAAAGCTCGATGCTTCTGATCCCTCCGGCGTGACCGGTGCCAATCCCGAGGATGCATTCCGGTTCTCCGATATCTTCTCGATTCTAAGCAACAAGGGATTCTGGTACATCGCTATCCTTTGCGCCCTCTTCTACTCCGGCGTATTCCCCTTCCTGAAATATGCTCCGGATCTCATGGTTCAAAAGTTTGGCGTCTCCCAGAAGCTCTCCGGCATCATCCCCGGCCTGCTACCTTTCGGGGCCATGCTGCTGACCCCAACCTTTGGTCGCCTTTACGACAAAAAGGGCAAGGGCGCCACGATCATGATCATGGGCTCATTCCTAATCATGACGGTCCACATCATCTTCACGGTGCCTTTCTTGAACCACTGGTTGATCGCCCTTTTCGCCATGCTGCTGCTGGGCGTTGGTTTTTCCCTCGTGCCCTCCGCCATGTGGCCCTCCGTGCCCAAGCTCATTCCTGAACGCCAGTTGGGCACGGCCTATGCACTCATTTTCTTCCTGCAGAACCTCGTGGCCCTGATGTTTGCCCCCTGGTTCATTGGCTACGTGCTCGACAAGTGGTGCATCACCGGCAAGACCGTTATCCAAAAGATGATTGACGGCAAACTTCAGGATGTGACCCTCACCAATTACAACTACATGATCCCGATGGCGGTCTTCACCTGCTTTGGTGTCCTCGCCATCGTCTTCTCCATGCTGCTCAAAGCAGAGGACAAGGCCAAGGGCTACGGCCTGGAACAACCTAATCAAAAATAGTAAATCCAGCCGTCCCGACGGAAAGGCCCCCGCTTCGGCGGGGGCCTTTTGCTACCCTGGGCACACAGGGAGTGACCCATGGATCTAGGAATTAAGAACCGCGTGGCAATGGTCGCAGCGGCCAGTAAAGGACTCGGTAAAGCGGCGGCCCTTTCCCTGGCGAAGGAAGGCTGCAAGGTTTCGATCTGCAGCCGAAGCTTGGAGAGCCTTCAGGCCACGCAAAACGAGCTGGAGAAGCTCAGCGTTGAGGTTTTGGCTGTGGCCTGCGACGTGAGCAACCCCAACGACCTGGAGGCCTGGTTCCGCCAAACGCAGGAGCAACTGGGACCCGTCGATATCCTGGTCACCAATACCGGTGGCCCCAAGGCAGCCACTTTCCAGGACCTCTCGGAAACAGATTGGGCCTCGGGCATCGAATCCACCCTGATGAATGTCGTGCGCCTTTGTCGTTTGGCCTTGCCTGGAATGCGCGCCCGGAATTGGGGCCGCATCGTCCATATCACCAGTCTGGTGGCCAAGCAGCCCACGCCGATCCTCACGATCAGTTCGACTCTGCGGGCGGGTATTTCCGGTTTGACCAAAACGCTTGCTCAGGAAACGGCCAAGGATGGTGTCACAGTAAATGCCTTACTTCCAGGCCACATCATGACGGATCGCCAATTGCACCTGGGCAAACTGAAATCCAAAGCCGAAGGCATCAGCATGGATGAATACTTCCATAGAACTGCCGCCTCGATTCCCGCAGGCAGGATCGGCAAGCCCGAAGAAGTGGGCGATGCCATTGCCTTTCTCTGCAGCGAACGCGCGTCCTACATCACGGGCGTTTCGCTCCAAGTGGACGGCGGCATCATTCAATCCACTTTTTAAACATTCCGTTTCGCATAGAACCAAGAGGTTGCGGGAAGGCAACTTCTTGGTTTTTTAGCTCCTTCGCCGCCTTTTGGCGTATTCCGCATTGCGTCCTTGCGGCTTGCGAGAGGGCTTGAGCCCCTCTCCCACATCCATAACCCGGCGCACTTTTGCCGCTTCCGTGGGGGGTTCGTCGCCTTTCTGCTTCTTTTGAATACTCAAGCGAATGGGCGTTCCCACAAATCCAAACGCCTCACGCAAGCGGTTCTCCAAATACCTTACGTAGCTGAAATGCAGGCCGCGATCGGTGTTGGCCTTGATCACAAAGGAGGGCGGACGCACGCCGACCTGGACCATGAAGAACAGCTTCGGTAGCTTGCCGTCCACGGCGTGGGGCGACATGGCAACCACGGCCTCGCGCAGGAATAGATTCAACTTTCCTGTTGGAACGCGTCGAGCATGGGCCGCCGCGCATTCGTGAATGAGCGTAAAGAGCTTGGAAACGCGCTGCCCCGTCAATGCGGAGATAAAGAGCATCGGCGCGTGTTGAAGGAAGCCCAAGTCATAGCGGATCTTTTCTTCAAAGGCGATGGAGGTATAGCTGTCCTTCTCCACGAGATCCCATTTATTGATCACCAGAATCACCGCAGCCCCAGCCTCTTGGGCGTAGCCTGCAATGACCGCGTCTTGATGGGTTACACCTTCGACCGCATCAATGAGCAGCAATGAAACATCCGCCCGGGCCATGGCCTGTTTGGCTTTCAGGATCGAGAGAATTTCCGCACCTTCCGTGGTCTTGCCCTTGCGACGAATACCGGCGGTATCGATCAAACGATAGAGGCGCTCATCCACGCGAAAGACTGTATCCACGGTGTCTCGCGTGGTGCCCGCGATTTCACTTACAAGACTGCGTTCGTAGCCCAGCAGCTTGTTTGTGAGGGAAGACTTGCCAACGTTAGGTCGGCCAATGATCGCGAAGCGAAGTTCATCTTCAGGATCGTGGCGTTCGGCTTCTTCCTGGGTGCGATGAAAAGGCAGCTTTTCGCGGATGGAGGCCAAGAGATCAGGAACACCCGAACCGTGACTGGCGCTGATGATATGAACTTCGTCGAAACCCAGTTCATAAAAAGCGCCGTCGGGCGATCCACTCTTCACACCATCGATTTTGTTGACGACTAAAATTGCGGGCTTACCCGACTGACGAATCTTGGCTGCGATTTCGGCATCAATAGGATTCCAGCCATCGTGAGCATCCACCATCATCATCAGCACATGCGATTCCGCCATGGCAGCCTGAGCCATACGGGTGATGCCGGCGGTGATGACATCATCGCCTTCGAAATCGAGACCACCCGTGTCGACGAGTTCGAAAATCTCCTCGACTTCGCCTTCCTCATCGAGACACAGGACATGGCTGTACGTGCGGTCACGCGTCATGCCCGGAAGGTCATGCACCAAGGCCGTGCGAGTTCGGGTGAGGCGATTGAAGAGCGTGGACTTGCCCACATTGGGGCGTCCACAAATGGCAACGAGTGGCAGTTTCATGGGAACCAATCAAAAGGCAGGAATGCCTGTAAATTCAATGGTAGGTCAGAAAAGATGGTGGCATCGGAATGAATCCAACCGAGGCTCGCCCGGGTCCGCTCGCCTTCGGTTCGCGTCCCCCGCTAAGCCCTCGCCTGTTCCGACCCTCCACTGGAGGGTCTCCTCGACGGCTCGCTCTTCGCACTCGACCCTAGATCCATGCAACGCATGCGTTGAATGGGCGGGTTCGAGCCCCTAAAGATTTGTTAACAAAAACGCCCCCAAATGGGGGCGCTTTTGTTGGCGGGGCTGACGGGGCTCGAACCCGCGACTTCCAGCGTGACAGGCTGGCACTCTAACCGACTGAGCTACAACCCCAGGTTTTCGTAAAGGAAGCGCTCTACCGACTGAGCTAATCGCCCGTCTCGCCGAACCAAAATACTCTCACAGGGCTGCGTGCTCGTCAACCCGAAATGCATCCTTGGATGCCAGCCTGCGGGACGGTAAGATTGCGCCTGCCTCGTTACTTGGGGCGGAAGCGGCGCGATAACGTGACGATTCCATCCCTACCGGGACAAGACATTTGGGGGAGACTGTGATTCCAATCGCATTGGATCGCCTGGGCGGGATGGGGCTACTTAGTGATTCAAGTGGGGCGGCCCCCAAGGGGTTCATGGATGCCCTTCCTGATCCCATGAAGCTCGATTTAATCCAGATCGGCTTCGTGGTTTTGCTCATCACCTTGCTCTACATTTTTTTAAAATTCTCCTTCTTCCAGCCCGTCGTCAAGGTCATGGATGAACGCGAAGCGGCCATTGCTGCGGGTGGAGCGGCGAAAGCGGACGCCGCCGCATTGATCGACCAACGGCAAGGCGAATATTCGGGACGCCTTCGAGAGCTTCGCGCAAAGGCCTTCGAACATCGCAAGGCTTTGGCCGCGGCGGCTTCCGACGAAAAAATCACCCTGCTCGAAACGGCGAGGAACCAAGCGACTTTAGCCCGCAACAATGCGCTTGAGGAGCTCAAGTCCGAAAAGGAATCCGCCAAGATCGAACTCATGGCTCAGGTGGATGCCCTCTCCGAATCCATGGTCCAGCACCTCTTGAAGCAGGCCTGAGCGATGAACGTTCGACGCACTCTTTCTATCGCACTGCTGGTCCTGGCTGGCTCATTGTGGGCAGTCGGGCCGAACCTTTCGGCCCAGGAACACCCCGCGCCTGCCCACCAAGAAGGTAAGGCGGCCGAGGCCAGCCACGCTCCAACAGCCGCGCCCGAACATGCCACCACCGGCCATGAAGCCCCTGCGGCCGGCCACGGAGAAACGGCCAACCATGGCCCCGTAATCAAATTATTCGGCATGAGTCTTGGTCCCTTCGGGCAATTCATGGTGAAGCTCTTCAACTTTGCCGTCTTCTTCTTTGGCCTTTTTTTCCTGCTCAAAGGTGCACTTAGTTCTGCATTCAAGGCCCGCACCAAAGAGCTACAGGATCAGTTGAGCCAAGCGGAGCGCGACAAGGCTCAGGGTGAAATCCAAATCAAAGAACTCGATATCAAGATGGCCGGGCTCCAACAGGAACTTGACGGGATCATGGTCAAGGCCGAAGCGGACGCCGAAACCGAGAAACAGCGAATCATCGAAGCTGCCCGCCAGGAAGCCGATCAGATCCTGGCGCAGACCCGCCAAGAAATCGAATACCAGCAGCGTCTGGCAGAACAAGAACTCCGCGCACTTGTGGCGGAACTTGCAGTTCAAGGCGCCACGGATCGCCTGAAGGCCCGGGTCCAGGATGGCGCCGCCGAGCGCGTACTCGACCGATCGATCAAGCAGGTCGGAGGTGCCGAATGAGCCTGAAGCAGGATGCGAAATGCCACCAGCCTGAAGGGCTGGCCCCGCAGGGGTTTGGCACACGAGGTGCCAAATGAGCAATAAACTCATCGCCCGTCGTTACGCCAAGGCTCTCGTCGAGATTGGCCTTAAACAGGGCACACTCCAGACCATTCAAAAGGAACTGGCCGCAGTAGGTTCGCTC
>JAIFMW010000217.1 GCA_020048105.1 Deltaproteobacteria bacterium
AGGCTTGAACATCCAGTGGGAAAGGACCCTGGGGGATGCGGACCTAGCCCTGAGGACACACACCTTCGATGTCATCTTGCTGGATCTCGGGCTGCCCGATGGAGATGGACTCAACCTCCTGGGGGGGCTACGCCGCCGGGATGTGCGGACCCCCGTCCTAGTGCTCACGGCTCGAGAATCGGTAGAAGACCGGGTGCGGGGCCTGGATTCCGGCGCGGACGACTACCTACCCAAGCCCTTCGCCGTACCCGAACTGCTCAGCCGCGTGAAGGCACTGGTGCGGCGCAGCGCAGGTTTCGCCAGCCAGGAATGGGTTCTGGGCAATGTCACCATCCGCACCGAGGCCCACCAGGTGATAATGGATGGCCAAACCGTAGAACTCTCACCGCGGGAGTATCAGCTCCTGCACCTGTTAGCGCGAAATGCGGGGCGGGTGATGACGCGGGCCTACTTGGAGGAAAGTTTGGCCGAAGAGGCCGGGGGCTTCGAGAGCAATGCATTGGAAGTACTCATCCACCATCTGCGGCGCAAACTACGGGCCGATATCATCCGCACCGTACGTGGCCTGGGCTACATGGTTCAGCCATGATTGCCCGGCTTATTAAGGCTTTGCGCCGCCCGAGCCTGCTCCGCCGCCTCATCCTTATCCTGGTGGTAGCAGGTGGGCTGGTGGCCCTGAAGCTGGCGCTGTTTCTTGTGTGGACCGTGCAGAAGCGGGACATGGACAACATGAACATTCTGGTCGCCCGAGGGCTCTTGGCAGTGATCCAAGATGAGGCGGAACCCGAACGCCTAGTGGCTGGGGTGCAGCGGATCCAGGCCATCGACGAAGCCATGGGGCTGGAATTGGGCCTGAATCCGGAAATGGCGAAGGCGGCC
Source organism: Deltaproteobacteria bacterium (assembly GCA_020048105.1). Classification (GTDB taxonomy): domain Bacteria; phylum Acidobacteriota; class Holophagae; order Holophagales; family Holophagaceae; genus JAYREN01. The sequence goes on from JAIFMW010000217.1 coordinate 880, forward strand.
TACCAAGTATTCCGCCGGGACCAGGGAATGATCTACCGAACGCCCAAGGCGCCGCACACGCAAATGGGCAATTCTTTGCCCGGACTCGGCACGGTTCGGGTCGAGGGGGTGGATTGGCGGGTGGCCACGGCGGTAACGCCGGACGGCCAGCTATGGGTGCACGCCGGCATGCGCGAAGCGGATCGCCGAACCCTACTCTGGTTTCTGGGAGGAGCGAATTTCCTCCTGATCGCTCTCGGCTTTCTGGGCGCCTGCATCTTCTTCGCCCTGGCGGCTCATCGAGGACTGCGGCCCTTGGCCCAACTGGCGGAGCTGGTAAAGCGACGGCACCCTGGGGATCTGAACCCCGTAATCCCGCACACCTCCTACGTAGAGACGGCGCCGCTGGTAGAAGCCTTAAACCGTCTGCTAGCCGAAACCCGGGAACTGCTAGATATCCAATGCCATTTCATCGCCGATGCGGCCCACGAACTGCGCACACCCCTCGCGGTGGTGAGCGCCCAGGCTCATGTGCTGGGCGCAGCGCGCACTCAGGAGGAGCGCGCCCTGGCCCTGAAAGATCTGCAGGAAGGTCTGGATCGCGGTGCTCTTCTCATCCGCCAACTCCTGACCGTGGCCCGTCTGGATACACAGGCAAGGCGGCCGCAATTCGAGCCCATAGAGCTAAATGCCTTGCTCCAGGGGGTTGCAAGCGGTATGGCTCCGCGGTTCCTCCAGGCAGGCTTAGATCTAGCCTACTTTGGCAGAGAGCCCGTCACTCTGTCAGGGGACGCCGTATCCCTGCGATCCGCCCTCGAGAACTTGCTGGAAAATGCGCTGAAGTATGCCGGCGCAGGCAGCCAAGTGGATCTGCGCCTTTTTTCCGAAGGGAACGAAGTGTGTATTCAGGTGGCCGACAATGGCCAAGGTGTGTCACCCGAACATCTGCCCCACCTGCTGGAGCGCTTCTACCGTGTGCCCGGCAACACGGCCACGGGCAGCGGCCTGGGCCTTGCCATCGTCCAGCGGGTCGCGGAAGAACACGGTGGACGCCTCTTACTCGGGGCTGGCCTGGAGGAGCGCGGCCTGGGAGTGACGCTGCGTTTGCTGGGGTGAATCATCTTCCCACCACTGGGAGAGCACTTTGCCAGTGCTCTCCGGGTCCGTGGTGAAAGTTATTTAGTTTCGATGTCAAAAAAAACGATTCAATATTCTGCGAAAGAAAGCATGAGGCAAAAGATCAGTAGCGCGAATCGCTATCAGCTCTGTACGCCATCAATCTCGGTGAAGAGCGGGTGGCTCAGGTAGCGCTCGCCGGTGTCGCACAACACGGCCACCACGGTCTTGCCTGCGCCTAGTTCCTTGGCCACTTTGAGGGCCGCCCACACGATGGCGCCGGTGCTGATGCCCGTGAGTAGACCTTCTTCCCGAGCCAAGCGGCGCGCGATGACCAGAGAATCCTCATAGGCCACGTCTTCGATGCGCGTGTAGGCCTGTCGATTGAGCACCGCAGGCACGAAGTTGGCGCCAATGCCCTGGATCTTGTGGGGACCGGCTTTGCCCTGAGTCAGCAGTGGGCTATCCACGGGTTCCACCGCGATCACCAGCGTGCCTGGCTTCTTTTCGGCCAGCACTTCACCCACACCAGTGATGGTGCCGCCGGTGCCGATGCCCGCCACGAAGGCGTCCAATTCCGGTACCTGCTCCAACACTTCCAGTGCGGTGGTGCGCCGGTGCACTTCGGGATTGGCGGAGTTCTCGAACTGGCGCACCAGGAAGAACTTCCCGGGCTCGGCGGCGTTGAGTTCGGCGGCACGATCCACCGCGCCCTTCATGCCCAGGCTGCCGGGGGTGAGATCGAGAATGGCGCCGTAGGCCTTGAGCAGGGCGCGGCGCTCTAGGGTCATGGTGTCGGGCATGACCAGGGTGATGGGATAACCCTTGGTGGCGGCCACGAAGGCTAGGCCAATGCCCGTATTGCCGCTGGTGGCTTCGAGCAGCGTCATACCAGGCTTCAATTCGCCCTTCTTCTCGGCATCCTCGATCATGCCGAGGGCGATGCGGTCCTTCACGCTGCCGCCGGGATTGGCGCTTTCAAGCTTCAGGTAAATTGTGGCGCTGCCCTCGGGCACGATGCGATTCAGGCGCACCACCGGGGTTTGGCCAATGAGTTCGTAGGCATATTCAACGCGGTTGGGACGAGGCATTGTTGGCTCCAGAGAAAGGGTCAGGCCAGGGCCTGATTGAGGTCATCGATGAGATCGGTGAGGCCTTCGATGCCCACCGACAGGCGGATCAAACCATCGGAAATGCCGGCACGCTGCCGGGCTTCAGGGGTCATGGAGGCGTGGGTCATGGAGGCGGGATGGGCCACCAGGCTTTCGATACCGCCCAGGCTTTCGGCCAGGGCAAACCAGCGCAGGCGACGCAGCACCGTTTCCACCTTGGTGGCGTCTTTCAGTTCAAAGCTCATCATGGCGCCAAATCCGTGCTGCTGGCGCTTGGCCAGATCATGCTGAGGATGGGCAGCCAGGCCAGGATAATTGACCTTGGCCACTGCCGGATGTGCGGCCAGATGTTCCGCCAGGGCCTGGGCATTGGCTTCGTGAGCGGCCATGCGGATCTTGAGCGTCTTGATGCCACGCAGAATCAGCCAGGTATCGTGGGGCGCTTGGCTGGTGCCGAGCAGGTTGTTGAGGGCGGCCAAGCGCTGCGCTAAGGCCTCCTGCCCGGGAGCGGCCACCACGGCACCACCGACCACATCGCTATGGCCGTTCAGATATTTCGTGGTGCTGTGCACCACCACATCGGCACCAAGTTCAAAGGGACGCTGCTGAATGGGGCTCAGGAAGGTGTTATCCACCACCACGATGGCGCCTCGGGCGTGGGCGAAATCGGCCACGGCCTGGATATCGGTCAGGCGCAGCAAAGGATTGGACGGCGTCTCCACCCACACCATGCGCGTGTCATTGCGCCAAGCCTTGGCCAAGGCATCCAGATCGGCCAGATCCAGATAATCCACCTGCAAGCCGTAGGTGGTCCGGGCATGTTCGAGGGTGCGATAGGTGCCGCCATAGCAATCCACCGTGGTCAGCACATGACTGCCCTGGGGAAGCAGATTCAACGCCACCAGCACCGCCGACATGCCCGTGCTGGTACAGGTCGCACCGGCGCCGCCTTCGAGCAGGGCGATGGCTTCCTCCAGCCGAGCCCGCGTTGGGTTGCCGCTGCGGGTGTAATCGAAGCCCGCATTGACGCCGAGATCCGTGAAGGCGAAGGTCGTTGTCTGATAGAGAGGCGCCACCACGCTGCCGTAGGCCGGATCGGGCTGCGACCCAGCGTGCACGCATTGGGTGGAAAGATCCGAAGCCTTCAGCAGCGCCGGACGTTGGCCCCACCCCGCCCGTGACGGGGTTCCCGGCGGAACGGTTTCGAAGTGATAGGCCGGGTTACCGGGCACGTTGGAATCGAGAAAGGAGTTGGACACGGTGGGCTCCCAAAGGCTGATCTCGAGTATTCCGAGATCGTGGACATATTGTCAAGTTTTTCGATGGAAATTATTTTTATAGCGTTACGCTTGAGAAATGAACCAAAAACAGCCATCCCCAGAAGGTAGGATGAAGAGGATCGGAAAACGCGCATGAAAGTATCCACAAAAGGTCGTTACGGGTTGCGAGTGATGATGGAACTAGCCCTTCAGACCGGGAAAGGGCCGGTGCTGGTGGGGAATTTGGCTCAGGCTCAAGATCTGCCACCCAAATACCTGCACATTCTGCTGGGCAGTTTGCGGGCAGCGGGCCTCGTAAAAGCCTCGCGGGGGCCCAACGGGGGCTACGAATTGGCGCGGGACGCTTCCCAAATTTCGGCCCTGGAGGTCGTGGAGACCCTGGAGGGCCGAATCCTGCTTTCCGAAGCCGAAGGCAACTTCCAGGGCACCAAAATCTGCGCCGCCCAGGAAGTTTGGGACGAGGCCGCCGCCGCCATGGCCAAAGTTCTCGGCAAGCACACCCTGGCCAGCCTGGCCGAACGGCAGCGCAGTTTCAACGACGATCCTAGTGGCTACTCGATCTAAGCCGCTTGCGCTGGTTCTTCGAGTCGCCCCGCACCAAGGCCAGAAAAGCCAAGGCCGCATGACTCAGCTCCGCCTCGGGCCGATGGACCACCCGAATGGCTCGTTCGATCTTCAGCCCTTCGATTCGCACTTCCTTAAGGCGCCCATCCGAAATCGCATCCACCACGCTCATGCGCGGCAGAATTGCGAGACCGGCGCCTCGCACCACGAAGGCCTTGATGGTTTCGATGGTCGAAAGCTCCACGGCGATATTCAGTGGGGTGTCGTGCTCCACGAAAAATTCCACCAGCCGTGTGCGGGCTGGAGTTTTGGCGTTATGGGCCACAAAGGTTTCTTTCGCCAGTTCCATCACCTTCACTTGGCGCTTGCGCGCCAGCGGATGTTTGGGCGGTACCACCAAGACCAGCGGATCCCGCAACACGAGATCGCTGGCTAAACCCGCCGTGCCGGGATCGAAGGAGATGAAGCCCACGTCCAGGCCATACTCCAACACCTGGGAGGGAATGGCCTCGGAGTTACTCCGAAAGACTTCGACCTTGATTTGCGGATAGGCCTGCCGGAAAGCCACCAGCAGATCGGGCAGCAGGTAGAGGCTGGTGCTTTCATTGGCGCCGATGCGCAGGCGCCCTCGCAAAAGCCCACGCAATTCCGAGATTGCGCTCTGCGCCTCTTCCCGAAGAAACAGCAAGCGGTGCGCATAGTTTTGGAGTACCCGCCCGGCCTCCGTAACCACCACATTGCGATTGCCACGGTCCAACAAGCGCTCGCCGAGTTCCTCCTCCAAGCGCTTCAAAGCTAGGCTCAGCGCGGGTTGAGTGCGACCCACCTTCTCGGCGGCACGCGAGAAGCTGCCCTCCTGTGCCACCGCCAAAAAGAAACTGAGCTGATCGAATTCCACGGCATCACCTATTAGTTTTTATCATTACTATGTTTATTTTTATTATTTTTATATATCCATTTCCAGTCCTAGCATCGAGTCCAGGGAGGCCTCCATGGGCCCAACGCATATCCGCATTTTCGACACCACACTCCGGGACGGCGAGCAATCCCCAGGTTGCTCCATGAACCTGAAAGAGAAGCTCCGCATGGCGCTGCAATTGGAACGCCTGGGCGTGGATGTGGTGGAGGCGGGCTTTCCGGTGGCCTCCGAGGGCGATTTCGAAGCCGTGCAAGCCATTGCCAAGACCCTTCGACTTCCCATCGTGGCCGGTCTCTGCCGCGCCCTGCCCGCCGATATCGATAGGGCCTGGGAGGCGCTCAAGGACGCGGTCCATCCACGCATTCACACCTTTCTCGCCACCTCGGATATCCATTTGGAACACAAGTTGCGAATGACCCGATCGGAGGCTATGGCCATGGCCATCGCTGGCGTTCACTACGCCCGCAGTCTGTGCTCGGACGTTGAATTCAGCGCCGAAGATGCCACCCGCACCGACCCTGAATACCTCTGCGAAGTAGTGGAAGCCGTCATCCGCGAAGGCGCTACCACCATCAATATTCCCGACACCGTGGGCTACACCACACCTGCGGAATACTCCCACCTCATTTGCACCCTGATGGACACAGTTCCCAATATCCAGCAGGCCATCATCAGCGTGCACTGCCATAACGATCTCGGTCTGGCCGTGGCCAATAGTCTGGCCGCCATCGAGGCCGGGGCTCGTCAGGTGGAATGCACGGTGAATGGCATCGGCGAGCGGGCGGGCAACGCGGCGCTCGAAGAGATCGTCATGGCCCTGAAGGTGCGCCAGGATCGGCTGCCCTACTCCACCGGGATCCACAGTCCGGAAATTTCCCGCAGCAGTCAGCTCTTGGCCAACATCACCGGCGTGCATCCCCAACCCAATAAGGCCATCGTGGGGAAAAACGCTTTCGCCCACGAGAGTGGCATCCACCAACACGGCGTGCTGCGTAATCGAGCCACCTACGAAATCATGACCCCCGAAAGCGTGGGCGTGAAAGTCCAGCACATCGTGCTGGGCAAGCACAGCGGCCGCGCGGCTTTGGCGCAGCGTTTTTCAGAAATGGGCTACGAGCTGGCCAAGCCTGAGCTCGAAAAGGCCTACAAACTTTTCACCAAGCTTTGCGATGTTAAGAAGGAAGTCTTTGAAGAGGATCTCACCGCCATTCTTCGAGATGGCCTGAGTGATATTCCCGAGGCTTGGAAGCTGCGCTTGGCGCAAGTCACCGCAGGCACCCAGGGCTACAGCCATGCGCTCGTTTCGCTCAAACCCCATTCCGAAAACGAAGAGGAAGAACAAAGCGGCACGGGGCACGGCGATGGGCCCGTGGCGGCCTTGGTGGATGCCATCGCCGGACTGACCGGTGTTCGAGGGGAAGTGCTGGACTTCCAAGTTCGCGCCGTGAGTCAGGGCAGCGATGCCGTGGGCGAAGTCTTCATGAAGGTCGAAATCGATGGCTGCATCCTCACCGGCAAGGCCGCCAGCACCGACATCATCGAGGGCGCCGCCCGCGCCTACCTGTATGCCGTCAACAAAGCTCTCCACACCCAGCAACTGAAAGCCGTTTACGTTTGAAGGATTTCCCATGCCCATGACCATCACCGAAAAAATCCTCGCCGCCCACGCGGGCCTCGAATCCGTGCGCCCCGGCGAGATCGTGAACGCCAAGCTCGATCTCGTGGTTTGCCACGAGGTGACGACGCCGCCAGCGGTGGCCATGCTGAAGAAACTCGGCATTACCAAGGTGTGGGATCCCACCAAGATCCTAGTCACGCCCGATCATTTCGTGCCGAACAAGGATATTCAGAGCGCCGAGCTCACGAAATCCCTGCGGCAGTGGCGCGAAGAACAAGGAATCGAACGCTACTACGAGCTGGGCAACCACGGCATCTGCCACGCCCTCGCCCCGGAACAGGGCCATGTGCACCCCGGTATGACCATCATCTGCGGCGATAGCCATACCACCACTATGGGGGCGCTGGGCGCCTTCGCTTCGGGTGTGGGCAGCACCGATCTTGCGGCAGGTTTGGCCACGGGTGAACTCTGGTTCCGAGTGCCTGAATCCATCCGCTTCAATCTGGAAGGTCAGCCTCCGCGCGGCGTCTACAGCAAGGACATCATTCTGGAAATCATCCGCCGCATCGGCGTGGATGGTGCCCGCTACATGGCCATGGAATACCGTGGCAGCGCCCTGCCCTACCTCAGCATGGAAGCCCGCTTCACCATCACCAACATGGCCATCGAGGCCGGTGGCAAGAGTGGCATCTTCCCCGTGGATGCCATCACCGAGGCCTATTTGGCCGAACGCACCCCGGAAAAGGGTGTGCGCTACGAGAGTGATGTCGACGCGGAATATGCCGCCGAGTTTTTTATCCGCGTGGACCAACTGGAACCCATGGTGGCCCTGCCGGGCCTGCCCAGCAATGGCACCTCCATCGCTCAAGCAGGTCCCGTAAAAATGGATCAGGTCTATATCGGCAGTTGCACCAATGGCCGCATCGAGGATCTCCGCATCGCCGCGTCCATCCTCAAGGGCAACAAGGTGGCCAAGGGCACCCGCACCATCGTGGTGCCCGCCACCACCACCGTTTGGAAACAGGCCATGCGGGAAGGACTCATGGATATCTTTGCCGAGTCTGGCTGCGTGATCTCCACGCCAACCTGTGGCGCGTGTCTGGGTGGCCACATGGGCGTGCTCGGAAGCGACGAGACATGCCTATCCACCACCAACCGCAACTTCACCGGCCGTATGGGGCACCCCAGTTCCAAGGTCTATCTGGCTAGCCCCGCCACCGCGGCCGCCACGGCCATTGCTGGCGGTTTGGCCGATCCCCGCGACTACCTTCCCGAAGATTGCAATTTCACCATCGCAGAGCAACAGCTCTGGGGCGTGTAGGAGCCACCATGACCATGCCAACCATTCTGCAAGGCTGTGCCCATGTTTATTCACGGGCTCACATCAACACGGATGAAATCATTCCCGCCCGCTATCTCAATGTTCATGAGGAAGCAGAACTCGCCAAACACGCAATGGAAGACATCGATCCCGACTTTCTGAACAAGATCCAGACCGGAGATTTCATCGTGGCGGGCGAAGATTTCGGCTGCGGCTCCAGTCGCGAGCACGCCATCTGGGCCCTGCGCGGGGCGGGCATCAAGGCAGTCATCGCTTCCAGCTATGCCCGCATCTTTTTCCGCAACGCCCTCAACAACGGCTACCTGGCCATCGAGTGCCCCGAGGCCGTGGCCCGCATCAAGAATGGCGCCAGGCTAACGCTGGATTTGGAAGCAGGAGTTATCCACGCCCCCGATTCGGGCGAAACCTTCACCTTCGTGCCTCTTACAGACTTCGCCAAAACGTTCCTAGAAGCAGGTGGGCTGCTGCCGTACTTGGTATCACGCCTCAAGGGAGGTGCCGCATGAGCCGAAAAATCGTCGTTCTGCCTGGGGATGGCATCGGTCCTGAAGTCACCCGCGAGGCCGTGGCCTGCCTGAAACTGCTCGACCAAGATGGCCGCCTGGGTCTCCAATTCGAAGAACACCCCGTGGGGGGTGCCGGCGTGGATGCCTGGGGGGATCCCCTTCCCAAGGCCACCGAAGCGGCCTGCCTCAGTGCCGACGCCGTGTTGCTGGGGGCCGTGGGCGGTCCCGCTTGGGATGCCTTCCCCTCCCATCAGCGCCCGGAAGCAGGCCTGCTGCGGTTGCGCAAGGCCCTGGGTTGTTATGCCAATTTCCGGCCTGTTCGCATCTTCGAAGCTCTAGTCGAGAGCAGCCCCCTGAAGCCGGAAATCGTTCGTGGCACCGATCTCCTGATCGTGCGCGAACTGGCCGGTGGCCTCTATTACGGAGAACCGCGCTCGTTGACGGCCACCCAAGGCATCAACACCATGGCCTACGCCGATTGGGAAGTGGAGCGAGTCGCACGCTATGCCTTCGAGGCTGCGCAAAAACGGCGCGGCCTTCTGACTTCGGTGGACAAAGCCAATGTGCTGGAATCCTCGCGCCTGTGGCGCGCCACGGTGAACCGGGTGGCCCAGGATTACCCCGATGTAAGCCTAGAACATCAATACGTGGATAGCGCCGCCATGCTGCTGGTCACGAACCCTACGCACTTCGATGTGATCCTCACGGAGAACCTGTTCGGCGACATCCTGAGCGATGAAGCCGCCGTGCTGGGCGGTTCCCTAGGCTTGCTGCCCAGCGCTTCCCTGGGCGGCAAGGTCGGCCTCTACGAACCCATCCACGGCTCCGCACCGAGCCTAGCCGGAAAAGATGTGGCCAACCCCTTCGGCACCATCGCCAGCGCCGCCATGCTGCTGCGGCATAGCCTGGGCCTTGAATGGGAAGCCTCCACGCTGGAAAAGGCCCTGGCCGAAACCCTGGCCGAAGGCTGGGGCACCCCGGATTTGCGCGGTGCCAAGCGGCATGTGGGAACGGCCGAACTAGGCGAACGCATTCGCGCGCATTGCCTGCAACTCACCCACTAACCTTTTCACAATCTCGCATCGCGGTCGCCCGTACCGGTAGAGTTCCAGGAGACGACCAACGTCTCACTCCGACAGGTAATCCATGCGGCATCTCTACCTCTACCTCACCATCGCGACCCTGGGCCTAGTGATCTATCACGTGGGTCAAAAGATTATTCCGTCGGGGGGCAACCCCATGGTGACCCTGATGGGAATCTACGCCGCAGCCTTTCTGCTGTGCGCGCTCTCGGCCCCCTTCTTTCGGGTGGCGGATGGCGTTGGCTGGCGCGAGGCCGTTTTTTCCTGGCCGGTACTCGTGGTTGCCCTGGGTGCCTTTCTCATCGAATTCGGATTCTTGATGGCCTACCGGCGAGGCGGCCCTCTCCAATGGTCCAGCGCCGCGGTCAATGCCGCCGGGGCCATGCTTCTCATCCCCCTGGCGGTTTTGTTTTTTCGAGAGCAACTCAGCCCCACGAAAATGCTCGGCGTGCTGTTTTCGCTCACGGGTCTGGGCCTGCTTTCCTGGAAATAGCCTAGCGATCTCAGTCACAAGACATCCCCTCGAATCCCCAGTTTTCCGCCTTGGGACTTCGATCACAGCTCAAGGCTCCTAGCATTCGGAATACAGGAACCCACATGAGCACCATCATCGACCTTTCTCCAACCCTCAGCGCAACGCTACCTTGCTGGCCCGGTGATCGCCCCTTCGAGCGCCAATCATGCCCCTCGCCCGATGGCAGTTCCCTGGTAGTTAGTGCCATTTCCACAAGCCTGCACTTTGGCGCCCACGTTGATGCTCCGGCCCATGTCCTGGCCGGTGCCCCCACCATCGACCAGTTGCCCCTCGATATGTTCGTAGGCCCCTGCGAAGTGTTTCAACTTCGTCCCCAGTTCCGCGCACGAATCTGGCCCGAACAGATTCCGAATGCCCCTCGCGCCTCGCGTGTGCTCATCGGCACCGGCACGTGGCCCGACCGCACCCAGTTCACCGAGGAATTCGCGGCTCTTTCCGTGGAATTGGTGGATTACCTCGACCGCCAAGGCGTGCGCCTGGTCGGTATCGATACGCCCTCCATGGATCTCTTCGGCGCCATGGGCCTGGACGTGCACCTTGCCCTGGCCGAACGCGGCATGATCGGCCTGGAAGGCCTCTGCTTGGATGGCGTGGCCGCGGGTATGTATGAGCTTTCCGCCCTGCCCCTGAAAATCGCCGATGCCGATGGCAGTCCCGTGCGGGCGGTGCTGATCAAGGCATAACCATCCCATGCCTTCCAAGTTCAGCCTGGTTCGAGTGCTCATCCTTTTTTTCTGGCTTCTGATTGCCGGAAATACGGGGCTTCCGCTTGCAGCTATCAGCAATTCGGGATTCTTCACCACTCGAACATACGGCCCTGACCAGGGGATGCGAGCCACCTATTTGGTGGCGTTAACTCAGGACAACGCCGGCTCTCTTTGGGGTGCCAGCGATTCCACCCTCTACAAACGGGAAGGCCGATCTTTTCGCGCCTTCCCCGTTCCCAAGATCGGCACAGCCGAGGAACTCGTAGACCTCATTGCCGCCGATGACGGGCTCTGGTTGATCTACCGCAATGGCGTGGCTTTCTACCACCAGGGGAAGACCGAAAATTCTGCCTTTCATTTGGATGACACCAAAGATCCGTTTCCGCCAATGCCAATCCCGGGTGTCGGTGTGCTGTATTCCAAAAGCGGTAAAGCCATCCTTGCGGCTTCACCGGGAAGAACCCGCACCCTCGTGCTGCCGATGCCCTGGCCTCTGGCTATTTGGGCTGAATCCTTTCAGGGCGAACTGGTGCTGGCAAGCCAAGAAGGACTCTATGTTGGCAATGGTCAGCAGTGGCAATTCTTTCCATTCTCCTTCCGGCTTCGCGGCACCCCCCAAAGCCTCTTGAGGGACCCCAAAAGGCAAATTTGGCTGCGCACGGACAAAGAGCTGCTCTGTTTCAAGCCGGCCGGAGCACCACCGCAAAACCTTCAGGCCCTGACGGGATTCCAGAGCCTCAACAGTCTTGGAATGCAATTGGATCCTCTAGGGCGCGTCTGGGTCGCCACCACCAAGGGATTGTTGTGGATGGATGGAAATCAACATGGCTTCCTGGGTGAGGCCGAAGGGCTGCCCCGCACCGGCAGCGATTTGCCTTTCACCTTCGATCAAACGGGGCAGTTATGGTTCTTCTCGGGAAGCCTACATCGGCTGCGAGGCAACTTCCTTTGGAGCAACTACGCCCGACCTCAAGGACTTCCTTCGGATGTGGCCTGGAGCCTCCTCCGGCAGCGGGATGGCACTTTTTGGGCTGGCACCCACCAGGGCCTCGCCCGGCTGCGGGCAGGCCGATTTGAAACTCTCGCGGGTACCAACGACCACCTTCTTGCGGCCCTAGGCGAGGATGGCGCGGGCAATCTATGGGCCGGGGGAGCATTCCCCAAAGGTTCGCCTTTCCTGTTTTTCAAGGTCGCGAAAGGTCAGGATCGGGCGGAGCCTGTCAGGATCCCTTCCTGGAACGAAGATGCCTATACCTTTGGACTCACCTGGGATCCAGCTGGCTGGTTCTGGGTAGCCAGCGATAACCAAGGGCTCTTAAAACTCCACGTCAACGGACCTTCCCCCCGCCTGGAACGCATCGAAATTCCTGGCTTTGCACCCAAATTTCGGGTTTCTCAGGTAATCCGAGATCACGCCGGACGAATCTGGGCTGCCACCTCCCTAGGGTTAGCGATCCTGGAGCAGGGAACCTGGAGTGTCATCAAAGAGAACGGACCTCAGCCCAACCGCCTAGCCGTAAGAGCCGATGGGCAGGTCTGGGTTTCATTCACTGGAACCAAGGGACTCGATCGCATCGTGCGCCAAGAAGGCTCCTGGGTAAGAGTGGAGCAAGTGCTACCCCCCAACTCCCTGGTAAGCGATTTCATCATGGCCATGAAGGTGGATGCTCAGGACCAGTTGTGGTTGAGCACCACTGGTGGTGTCAAGTGTTGGGATGGGAAAGTCCTGCGGCGATACAACCGCGAATGGGGCTTGGCCTCCGAGGATTGTGCCCAGGGCGCATTGTGGTTGGATTCAGACCGTACCCTCTGGGTCGGCACCAGTGCTGGAATCAGCCGCATGGATGCGAGCTTGGGAGTGCACGGAGCCACGATTCCTGGGGTCAGGATTAGTCGTGTGATCGATGGTAGGGGAATAGAACTTCCCCTTACGGACCCGAGCCAAAAAGTGCCCTTCCAGTCCGCCTCTCTGACCTTTCACTACCACGCCCCCAACATTATCGGTGCAGATGAACTCACCTACCTGGTGCGGCTTACCGGCCTCGAATCGGATTGGCGCTCTACCCTGCTAGAAGAGTCCCGTTTCGCAGGCCTACGGCCCGGCCGTTACACCTTCGAAGTTCGGGCTCAAGGCTGGGAAGGCAGCCTTGGTCCCATAACCCAGTTTCCAATCTTGATCCATCCCCCCTGGTACCTTGCGGGCTGGTTCGCAGCACTTGCGGGACTCGCACTTTTGGCAGGCCTAGCCGGCCTCTATCGATGGCGCACCAACCACCTCTCACGCCGCAATCTGCTTCTGGAAACGCTCGTGCGGGAGCGCACGCAAGCCCTCTCCGAGGCCAACCAGGCGCTTCTGCAGTCCAGCCTTACCGATGCCCTGACGGGGTTGCACAACCGGCATTACCTCCACCTTGTTCGCAAAGAAGAGGAAGCCCGCACTCGCCGAGCCTTTCAGCAATTTTCCGACAGCGGAAAATCTCCCCTTGGACAAGAAGAAGACTTGATTTTTCTCCTTTTGGACCTCGATTACTTCAAGCGCGTCAACGACACCTATGGGCATCTGGCGGGTGATGAGGTGCTGCGTCAGGTTGCGGAAGTCATCCGGGGGGCCTCACGGGAAATGGACTCCCAGATTCGCTGGGGCGGGGAAGAATTTCTGGTAATCGCGCGGCGGACGGATCGGGCGAAGGCATCCACCATCGCTTGCCATATCCATGAAGCCATCGCCGCCCACCCCTTTCGCCTTCCCGATGGCCAAGTCATTCGACGCACGGTTTCAGTGGGCTTTGTCGCCTTCCCGCTGGATCCCTGGCGGCCTAAAGTTCACGACTGGGACGAGGCCCTGGCCGCAGCCGATCAATGCCTATACGCCGCCAAACATAGCGGTCGGAATGGATGGGTGGGCGTCTATGCGATGACTCCCCCACCCGAAGCTCTGAGTGCGCACCATCTCCGGGAAGACCTAGCAGCAGCAGTGGCTCAAAACCACTTAGTGCTTCAAACAAGTTTCAGCAATCCCGATGACTTGAATTGGAAGGGAGAAGTTTTTCCGCTGTTGCCATGAGCCCTGCTTATTTCGACCCCGTCCCGATGTCATCATCACCGAGCCTCAGGTAGCCCTCCTCCAGGCCGAATTCCAGAGTGGTCACAGTCTTTCGAATGGTCTCCTCTCCTTCGGGACGTCGCCCCCCCTGCTTCATGTAAATGGCCTGATTGCGACCATGCTCCTTGGCGTAGTACATCCCAAGATCCGCCACCATGGTGGTCTGGTCAAAGGTCAGCAGGCCGGGTTGTTCTCGGTAAATGGGGAAACGGGTATACCCAATGGAACAGGTCTTCTGAATCGTCCGGCCATCCCCGATGTCGAAGGGGGTGGTGGACACTTTCTCCAGGAGCTTCGCAGCGTATTGATGCAGGTATTCGGGTACGGTCTTTTTGAGCACCACCAGAAATTCTTCGCCGCCCACGCGCATGATGGCATCATCCTGCCGCACGGACGCTTTTAAGATCTCGGCAAATTGTTTAAGAACCAGATCACCCGCACCGTGGCCGTAGGTATCGTTCACGTGCTTGAAATGATCCATATCGATGAGAAACATTCCGAACACGGAATCTTCAGCCACGTTAGTGCGATGATTGGTGGCATCGGTGAGCAAATGCTTTTTATAGCCGACGAAAGCCGAAACATCGTCTTGTAGCACCTCGGCAATGAAGCGCCGGTTCCTCAACCCCGTGAGGGGATCTGTGAGTGAAGCATCTCGCAATTGCTGGGTACGCTGGGCCACCAGTTGTTCGAGTGAATCTTTTTGCCGACGCAACTTCAGGGTGTAGAGATAGGTCACACCGGCCAAGGCGCCACCGCCCGTGATGACCCACAGAGCATAGGCCCATAGGGTGCGGTACCACGGAGGTAACACGCGGAATCGAAAAACGGCCTCCTGACCCATAGTTCCATAGACATTCTGGGCTCGCACCCGGAAGCGGTAATTCCCTTCTGGCAGGTAGGGGTAGTCCTTTCGGACGTCGGTGGTCCATTCACCCCAATCCTTATCGAGCCCCTCCATGATGAATTGGAACTTCG
>JAIFMW010000073.1 GCA_020048105.1 Deltaproteobacteria bacterium
CCAAGGAGATCGTCACCATGAAGTCCAGCACGAAGGATCAGGTTGCAGGGAAGCTCCATGAGATCAAAGGCAAGGTCAAGGAAGCTGCCGGAAAAATAACCGACAACCCTCGTCTTGAGTCCGAAGGTACTGCTGAAAAGATCAGCGGCACCATCCAGAAGAAGGTCGGCGAAGTGAAAAAGGTTTTTGGCAAGTAGGCCTCCATGGCATCCAAAAGCACCAAGAAGAAAGACAGCCTGAACCTGACCCATGAAGAGTCGGAGTCCATCGGGGTGGCGTTTCCGGAAGAACCCGCCTCGTTCTCCGTGGAACGCCGGGAGCATCCCCTTCATGAGCAAGTGGGTTGGGCTCTGACCGGAGATGACGTAACCGAAGTCCTGACCGGAGAGGTGACTCCGGATAACCGCGAGGCCGTGGAGGATCTCTACGCGGATGTGCAAGAGGAAGAGGCAGACCGGCAGGCTGAGTAGCACCGCCAATCGCCCATCCCCCGTTGGTGGATCCCTAGGGGTTCACCAACGTCATCCGCACGCAGGAAAGGATGTTGGCAGCACCATGAACACCCCGGATCCGACGCAACTCCACATCGTCACCTACAACATCCACAAAGGGTTCTCGCAATTCCATCGGCATCTGATGGTGCATGAGCTCCGGGATCACTTACGTACATTAGGCCCCGACATCGTGTTCCTTCAGGAAGTTCAGGGGCACCACAGTCGAAACGCCAAGAGATTCGAAGGCTGGCCTCCCTTGCCCCAGTACGAATTCCTGGCCGAAAACGTCTGGCCGTCCGCCGCCTATGGAAGCAATGTGATCTATGGGCATGGGCACCACGGCAATGCCATTCTTGCGCGGTTTCCAATCGAACATTCCCACAATCAGGACGTTACGCAACTGCGGTTCGAGCGGCGGGGTTTATTGCATTGCACGATCAACCTACCGGGCCTGACCAAGCGACTTCATTGTGTCTGCGTGCATCTATCGGTATTCGCCAGATCAAGGCGTCACCAGATGGATGCGCTCGCGGGCTACCTGGAGGAGATTGCCGATCCCGACTCGCCCCTCATCATTGCCGGCGACTTCAACGACTGGCGCAATGAGGCCAACGAGTTGCTGGCCCATCGCCTTGAAATGATCGAGGCATTCGGCGGGGCGTATGGGGGTCTCGATTCCCCCGGCCGTAGCTTTCCCTCCAAGCGTCCCCTGCTGCGCCTGGATCGAATCTATGTGCGTGGTTTTTCAGTGAACAAGGCCACCATGCATTCCGGTGCGCCATGGTCGAAGATCTCGGACCATGCCGCGCTCTCGGCACATCTAACATGGGCCGATGCGGAGGTGCCACTACTCGTGCCGTAGAGCCTCGATAGGATTAAGCCGTGAGGCTTTCCGGGCGGGCAGGTAGCCGAAGATGATGCCCACGGACGCGGAAAACAGGAAAGAGATGACCACCATATCCGGCACGAGGCTGAAGGGAAGATGCATGAGTCTTGCCGCAACGTAGCTGACCAACAGGCCCAACAGGATGCCCATGATTCCACCCAACCCCGAGAGTGCCATGGCCTCCACCAGGAACTGAAAGAGAACTTCCCTGCCCCGGGCTCCAATGGAAAGACGAATGCCGATCTCGCGAGTACGCTCGGTGACCGAAACCAGCATGATGTTCATGATGCCGATGCCACCCACCAGGAGGCTCACGGCCGCAATGGCTCCAAGCAAGGCAATGAGCGCGTTGGTCACAGTGCCCAGGGTGGCCGTGATTTCCTCCATGCTTTGCACATTGAAATCCGGCATGGCGCCTGGGGCGATCCGCCGTCGCTCCCGCAGTAGGGCGGCGACCTGGCTCTTCACCTTGGAAATCTGCTTGCCATCGTGAGCACTCAGGAAAATCACTCCGACATCGGTACTACCTGTAATCCGCCGCTGGAAGGTGGCCAAGGGCACCAGAACAAAATCATCCTGATCCATGCCGAAACTGGATTGCCCTTTCGGACGTGTGACTCCCACCACCGCGCAGTTCACCTTTGCGATGCGGATGGAACTACCGATGGGATTCTGTGTACCGAACAGCTTGGTTCGCACCGTGGCACCCAGCACGCAGACGGCAGCGCCACTTTGAAGTTGGGCGTCAGAAAAACGTTCTCCAAGTTCGAAACTGAAAGCCCGAATCTGGAAGTAGGCATTGGTAGAACCGGTCACGGTGCTGCTCCAGTTCAGATTCCCATTCACCAGCAACGCGCCCAGACTGCCCGCCGGGGCGACCTCTGCCACGCTTCCCAATTCGCGCAGCATGATGCGGACGTCATCCTGCTTGAAAGGCTGAGCCGCGCTGGCCGTGGGTCCGTGGCGCTCGCTGCCCGGCGTGGCGATGAGCAAATTGGTGCCCATGCTGGAGATGTCAGATGTGATCTTGAAAGCGGCGCCACGGCCAAGCGCGACCATGATGATCACCGAGGCAACACCAATAATGATGCCCAGCATGGTCAGGGAGGAGCGCATGGGGTTGCGCTTGATCTCGCGAAAGGCCATCAGGATGGTCGTCCAGATCATGCGCTCACCTTTTCGGAAACCAGATCGCGCTCGATGAGACCGTCCTTGAAGTGGAGGGTCCTCGTCGCGAAGGCGGCCATATCCGTTTCGTGGGTGACCATGACGATGGTGATCTTTCGATCTTGATTGAGCTTCTGCAGCAACTTCATGATTTCCACCTTGCGTGCGGAATCCAGGTTCCCCGTGGGTTCATCGGCCAAGAGCATTTGCGGGCTCGTGACGATGGCGCGTGCAATGGCCACGCGCTGCTGTTGCCCACCCGAGAGTTCACTCGGAACGTGATGCATGCGGTCGCCCAGGCCCACATCCTGAAGCGCTTGAATGGCACTCTGTTGGCGCTCGGCGGCCGGAACCCGGCGGTAGACCAGAGGCAGTTCGACATTTTCCAGGGCGCTGGTGCGCGCCAAGAGGTTATACCCCTGAAAAACAAAGCCGAGGTAGTTGCGACGCAGGAGGGCCAGCTGATCGATGCTCAGGGTTCCCACATCCAAGCCGCAGAACAAATAGCGGCCCGAGGTCGCGGAATCCAAACACCCGAGCATATTGAGGCACGTGGATTTTCCGGAGCCACTGGCTCCCATCACCGCGACGAACTCGCCTGGGTCGATCCGGAAGCTCACACCGGCCAGGGCCCGCACTTCAGATTCCCCGCTGCCATAGATCTTGGTGAGGTCCTGGAGCTCCACCAGGGCGGTGGCCTTCGGGCTCACGGCGAACCCTTGGTATCGGTGAGTATATTCATCCCTTCTTGCAGTTCACCGACGAGAACTTCGGTCCGTCGGCCATCCGTGGCTCCAGTGTTGACTTCCAGCGGCGTTAGGACCTTACCTTTAAGGAGCCAGACCCGGTGCTTGCCATCGCTGAAGTTTACGCCGCCCTTCGCGAGGCCTCCGGGCCCAACGGGAGGCGTGAAACGCAGCGCCGTGTTGGGAATCAATAACACGCCACGCCTCGTTTCGGCCTGGATGGTGGCCGTGCAGGTCATCCCCGGAAGCAGCGCCCGATCCCGGTTATCCACGCTCAACACCGCCTGATAGGTGACCACGTTCTGAGAAACTTTGGGTTCCATCTGCAGCGATACGACCTGAGATGGAAAGCTTCGCCCAGGGTAGGCCTCTACCGTGAACGTAGCCGCTTCACCGCCATGGATGCGGCTGACGTCGGCTTCGTCGATATCCACCTTGAGACGCATCTTGCTGAGATCCTGGGCCAGCTTGAACAGCACCGGAGTCTGGAAGCCTGCGGTAACGGTCTGTCCCGGTTCCATCAAGCGCGCCAGCACCACGCCATCGATGGGGGCCCGGATCGTTGCTTTCCGGAGTTTGCTCGCCGTCAAGTCGACAGTAGCCTTGGCGACCCGCGCGTTCTCCTGGGCCGAGTGGAGTGCCGCGTTGCCGCGGTCCTTGGCGCTGAGAGCCGCATCCTGATCCGATTGGGAAAGGATCCCATCCTTCCCCAATTGCTGGTTTCGGGCGAGCATCCGCGCCGATTCGCTAGCTGTGGCCTGCGCCAAGTTGACGGCATCCTTCGCGCCTCGCAGTTGGGCCTGGGACTGATCCAGGCCCGAGTTCAGCGATTCCGGGTCAATCTCCGCGAGAATCTGGCCCTTGTGCACCTGGTCGTTGACCTCCACCATCTCCCGGAGTATCCGGCCCGAGACCTCGGAACCCACCTCGACGCTGGTCACCGCTTCCAGCGTCCCGGTGGATTCCACCGTCACCACGAGATCTCCCCTCGTCACCGGTGTACTTGCATACTGCACAAGGTTTTGCTTTGCCTTACGGGTGTAGATCAGTGTTCCCGCCAGCAGAACAAGCAGGCCCGTTCCCCCGAAGAGCCACCACCGGCGGGATCTCCAGACACTGATATCCGGGCCGATCTTTTTTTTTAATTCCGACAACGTGGGAAGACCCTCGGCACTCATGAACAGCTCCAAGCTGGGGTGACAATCCCCCGAAAACAGCGCTGGTCCTCAGGCATGTACCTTCGGGATGTCATGGGCGATCACTTCCGCCACGATTTTTCTCCAGGTGTCTTTGTGAACCGACTTTCGGCTGAGGATGTGCCCCATCACAATGGCCGTCCCATCGGCCTTCTGAACGCCGCAATCCAGGTGTGAAAGATCGATATATTCGGCGTGCTTCGGAAGGTTCACAGCCGTCTCTGCGGTGCTTACACTGCCCACCTCATCCTTGGACAACATCTTGAGGATCGTGTCTCGACTGACCATTTCAGTGCGATTTTCATTTTTCATGGCTTGCTCCTTAGGTACATCGCAAAGGCGATGACGTTCCAGGAGAGATGGCAGGAAGCATGCCCAGGTGAGCCAAGGGCTAAACCCAACCCATTGAGCCCCTTTCGGCAGGATGGAATTACTGCCTGGCAATGGCTTAGGAAAATGTCCTCAGCCCGGTTCCAACGGCCCGATGAAGGAGTTCAAGGGCGAAGATCGCCAATTCCAACCCTCGAAACCTTCACTTTGGTGGTCCCCATCCTTCGTTTTGATAGGACCGCAAGGCAATTCGGGATTGGGTGTCGGCCTCCTTCACTCAGACGATCCGGGCTCGGACCTTCACATTGCAGCCCCTATTGTGGGCTTTCAAAAGCGTGCTAGGAGGAGCAACCCCTCGCTCGATCGGTGTATTCTCTGCTCAGCAAGTTTTTTAATTCATGCATTTTCGTGCATTGCCCATTTCGGCAGGACTATGCGAATCACCCTAAACACGATATTCCTCATGGTAATGGCCGGGCTGTTTAGCGCCTCTTTATTCTTCAGCCTTCGGGTGTGGACCTTTAAAAGAAATTTAAACTCCCGCCCCCAAAGCAACACCATTCAAAGTGGTCAAGAAGTCACCGTCAGTCAGGTGATTGATGGGGATGAGGTCGTTGTCCGGTTGGGCAACGAGCAAGTCACCCTGCGTCTTTTGGGGATCATCTCCTATGATCCCACAATGTCCGACCCCGCCGTTTTGCCCACCGCTCGTCAAGCAGTTGTCTTCCTCGAGCAGACCTTGCTCAACCAGAAAGCCAACCTAGTTTTTGATGCCTTGAAATACGATAAGAAGAAACGCCTATTGGCCTACCTCCATCGCGAAGGACAAGATGTCGGCTGGCAGATGCTTTCCCGTGGGCTCTCGCTGGCCTACATCAAATATCCTTTTTCCCGTCAATCATCCTACGTGGCAGCCGAACTGCAGGCGCAAACCCAACACGTGGGCTTATGGGCCGATAAGCGCATAGCGCTGCGCTCAAAGCAACTGCGAATCACCTGGCAGCAGGACGGAACGGTGGAGGAATAGCCCATGTTTCGCGTCTTCTTCCTGCTCTGGAATCGCCGTCGCGCCCTGCATAACGGCAGCGTGAAAGTCAAAGCACTGATCTTTTTCCTGCTGTTGCTGTGGTTTGCCACCTCGGGTTTCCTGTTTTTCGAATTGCCCGGAAAACCCGACTTGGGTTGGCTGGATGCGCTCTGGTGGGCCATCGTCACCATGGCCACAGTGGGCTATGGTGATTTATTTCCGGTCACTTCGGCTGGGCGCTACATTGTGGGTGTCCCCACCATGGTTCTTGGTATTGGTTTTCTCGGCTATCTCATCTCTGAAATCGCCGGCTCCCTGCTTGAATCCCGCTCGAAGAGGCAACGAGGCATGCTCGATATCCACTCCCACAATCACGTCATCATCATCAACTTCAATCATGTGGATACCGCGCTCAAGCTGGTGCGAGAAATCAAGCATGACAAGGCCACCCAGCGCAAAAGCATCTGCTGGATCGACGAAACCCTCACGGAGCTGCCGCAAGAACTACAGGATCAGGATGTGATGTTCGTGCGCGGCGATCCCACTCGGGAGGAAGTGCTGCGCAAAGCCAATCTTCCGGCTGCCAGCCATGTCATTGTGCTGGTCAAGGACCCCAGCGATTGCCATTCGGATGACCACAACCTCGTTACGACACTGGTCATTGAACGTTTGAATCCGAGCATTTTTTCAGTCGTGGAAGTCATCAACGCCCAAAAGATTCACCAAGTGGAAATGGCAGGAGCCAACAGCGTCATTTGCGCCACCGAGCTAACCTCGAGCCTAATGGTGCAGGAACTTTCCGACCCGGGCGTGAAAGATATCGTGATGGATTTGACCAGTGATCTGGGGGGCAGCCAAATCTACTTCCTGCCCATCCAGACCATGGAACGCTGGGATTACGCCGAGTTGGTGCAGTGGGGCCTGGGCCACCATGCCACTGTGATCGGGCTGATTCACGAGGGCCACAAGCAACTCAATTGTCCTGCAGCAACCGCAATTCAGCCGGGCGATCAGGCCGTTGTGATCGCTAGCGATCGACTGGAGTCCATCGATACGGTTAATCCTCGATAAGGTGCGGCACAAAACAGCTGCCGTTATTGGTGATGGGGCTTGCCGCTTCGCGAATTCCCAATCCGGCGGGCTCGCCGTCGACAATCCACGCACCCATCACGGGATGAAAACCATCAAAAATCGGTAGCTGGGCATAACTCTGGTACACGTAGCCTTCAGCGCCATAGCATTCGCGCATTTCCTCGGCCTGAATGAGTTTGCCTTCCAGGTGAATTTCGACGTTGGCCCCTTCCCGCGCCAGGATGGGCTTTTTTACGTAGGAACTCATTTCGTGCGGGCCGCCGAGGTACGCCGGGAGCAGGTAGGGGCTATCGGGAAAGAGTTCCCACAAAATGGCCAGCAGCGCTTTGTTGCTCAGCAGCATCTTCCAGGCCGGTTCCAAAAAGGTGCAAGGCCTCGGTTTTTGCGCCAAGGCAGCACCATAGCTGTCCTGCCACATAAATTCCCAGGCATAGAGCTTGAACACAGCCCGCACCGGACGATCGTCGAGATCCACAAATTCTCCACGATTGGCATCCCAACCCAGATCTTCCAGGGCCATTTGCGCGGTGGACAAACCAGCCTGATCCGCAGTGTCGCGCAGGTAGGCAACGGTCTGGTGGTCTTCCCAGGTGTCCTGCGCCAAGAAATACACGGTGCCTAGTGGCAAATACCCTGCCGCCCGTTTCCAGGCTTCGACCAAACGCTCGTGCAGCGAATTGAATTGATCCCGGCCAGGAAAGCGCTCCTCCAACCAGTACCATTGCGCGACGGCAGCCTCCACCAAGGATGTGGGCGTGTCGGCGTTGTACTCCAGCAATTTGGGGTAGCCATGGCCTTGGTACGCAAAATCAAACCGCCCGTAGATCGAAACCTCATCGAGTTCCCAACTCTCGCGAATGGCTGGGATGAGGTCGGCGGGGATGCCGTATTCCGCAAACCGGTTGGTGGCCAAAACATGCTCCACGGCCTGCAGGCACATGGCTTGCACTTCGCGCGCGGCCCCCTCGAGGCTCTCGATTTCAGTTTTTGAGAAGCAGTAGTACGCATCTTCCCGCCAATACGGGTTGCCATCATCGTGGGTATGAAAATTCACCCCAAGGGCTTCGAGTCGCGCTTTCCAATCGGGTCGGGGAGTCAGGGTTATTCGTCGCATTTAACCACCCGAACTCGCACCTGCCGCCCGTCCCGCGGCACCGAATCCCCCACGCGAAACCGTCCCCATGGGCACCGATCCTGAAACACCAGACCCTCTGGCCATGAAGGCCTGACCAGGTATGTGGCCCACTTGGCTCACCAGTGGCGGTCGCCACGCGCCCCCACCCAGAAACACTGAAGATCGACCACTGCTGCCGGCCGCACCGGTTTGGTAGGGCCGGGCATCTTCGGGCCGAATGGGTGATCCGGTCGGATCGTGAAAGCGAAACCCCATGGGTCGAGGCTGAAAAGCACCTCCGGGCATCTGAAACATGGGCGCGGGTCGGCGAAACAGAAAATGCCAAAGCAGATAGTCATCCAACCAGGAACGATGCCCCCAGGAGTGCGCGTAGGAGTGGTTCTGATCCTGGCGTCGAATGGTCTCAACTTCGCCTTCCAAGCCATGGCGCGTGGCTAGGGTTTTCATCTTCGCCTGATCGAGGTAATCAATCACCCACAGCAACTCGCCATTTTCTTTGGGCTTACCGCTGAACCAACCTTCTTCGGTATCCCGCAATCGTTCCGCAGTGAGTTGTTTGATCGTGGGACCGCTGACATTGCTATCGCGCACGGTCACTCCCACCAAAAAGAGATTGGGGGTAAGCGATGTCAAGGAACATCCCTCCACGCTCTGACTGGGGTGATGCTCTTTCATGAAAGCCTGCACCGCAAGGGTCACCTGCGATAACACTTCCGGAGTCGGCGGTTCGATTTCGGCTTTGCGTCGTGCAGCGTCTTCTGCCACTCGAGCTCGCTCGCGTTTGGCTGGGGTATCGCACCCGGTAATCCCGCTCGAAAGCACGAGAATTCCAATCATCGGAGGGGTAAAAGAGCGATAGCGCATCAGAACCTTTCGATTCAAATCTTTTTTTCAGCATGGCGTATCGGCACGGACAGCCGCAAGGAAATCCATGACCCAAAGCACTGGAAAGGCGTTTGCAGTGCCCCAGATACGCGCCATGGAAACAGTTGTAGACTGGCTAGCGAAGCATCCTCAACCCTTTCTTGCGAGACTCCCATGTCGCCTTTAATGCACTCGCTATCGACCTTGCCTGCCTTTGCCACCTACATGGCTCTGGCCATCGGCATGACCGTGCTTTTTGCAATCATCTATACGGCCATCACCCCCCACGCCGAATGGACGCTACTGCGCCAAGGCAACCTCTCCGCCGCACTGGCCTTCGGCGGCAGTTTGATCGGTTTTGTGTTGCCCCTAGGATCTGCCATCGCGCATTCTTCCTCGTTGCCGGATTGCGCAATATGGGGCGGCATTGCCATGTCAGTTCAGATTCTCGTCTTCCTGGGTTTGCGATTGTTGATTCCCGATCTTTCAAAGCACATCGAAAGCGATCGTCCAGGCCCCGCCGCTGCAGCCGCCTTGATCTCCTTGGCGATCGGCATTCTCAACGCAGCCTGCATGGTTTACTGATCATCCAGATTGCCTCACCTCACGCACTCGGCACTGTGAAATGCGCTGGCTGCACTGTAATCGAGTTCTGGCCTGGAATGCTCATGGCCATGGAACCACCCGGCGCCCAGGATTACCCATGACTTTCCCCCGACTCCTATTGCCTGTCCTGATTTCGTGCGCCGCGCTCCCCGCTCTGCTCGCTGCTCCCGGGCCCCAGATAAAACTGCTGGAGAGCCATGTCGCTCCGGGCGGAATCCTGGTGTTAGTGGCCGGAAAGGAAGGTCTTGCGGGACTAAAGGTCCGCCTTGGCGAGAAACGCTATGCCTTTTTTCCACACCCCGCCGACCCGGCGAAACGCGCTGCCGCGTTCATTCCCATTCCCTTCGACCGCACACCGGGACCCGGAGAACTAACAATCGAGGGCGGCACGGCCGGGGCTCCCATTCCCTTCACCGTTACGCCGAGCGGATTTCCCACCGTCAAGGTGACGATTCCCAAGCGTCTCGCGGAACCCAGCGAGGCCGATAAGGCCCGGGCGCTTCGGGAACGGGAAGAAATCCTGAAGATCCATGCCACAGCCGCGCCGGATCCGCTCTGGAATACCCCCTTCCTTTTCCCCGTGAACAGCAAGATCACCGGCACCTTCGGCATGAAGCGGATGTTCAACGGCACCGTCCAGAGCGTCCACAAGGGCTTGGACCTGCGGGCAGCCACGGGCACGCCAGTGCACGCCCCTGCCGCCGGCATCGTACGGCTGGGCAAGGATCTGTTCTATGGCGGCAACCTAGTGCTTCTCGATCATGGCTGCGGCTTATTCACGGCCTATGCGCATTTGAGCCAGATCCAGGTCAGCGTGGGTCAAGCCGTGCAAACGGGTCAGGTAATGGGCCTCTCCGGCGCCACGGGCCGCGTGAGCGCACCCCATTTACATTGGGATGCCTCCATCGGCGGGACGGGAGTCGATCCGCTGCAACTCAAACGTTGGACGGCAGTTCTCTGCAAACCCTAGGTCTTGCGCTCGCGTAGGTGCCGAGATGGTTCCCCCGAAGACGAACGCGCAATGAAATCAAAGCCCCAAAATCACCATGGCGCCCTGCCCTTGGGCGAAGACGCTCACCCGGCGATCTTCCAAATCCAATAGCCAAAGGTAAGGGCCCATCTGAAAGAGCAGTCGCTCACCCGGCAAGTGGGTGGCGCAGCGGGCATTCCAAGAAAGCAAGGGCGTGTCCAGGGCCACTCGGTACGAGGCTTTCAAATCCCTGGAAGTGACTTCCAGCCCTTCCCAGGGCCACCGCCCCAGGCGCAGGGACCATGCGGATTGTTCCTGTGCCAAGGCCGCGGCGGGTTTCCCAAAACATTGCGATAGCGTGGCTTCACCCGTGAGAAGCACCTTCTTGCCCTGAACATGAAGGGCCGGTTGCTGGGGGATTTCCGCCGTGATGGGGGCAATATTCGCAAGGAGTTGGTGCGGTACAGGCGCCCCGTCTTGAAGCCATAGCTCCCAGCCCTGTTCACCCCGGCGAGCGAACAAGCGTGCCTCCTGGGTGAAGGATAGGCCGGTCAAAAGGCGCTCCTCCGCGCCCCCCAGGCGGCGACCGAATAGGCTGCCGTTGTGCAAATAGAGCACACGCATCGACGACGCGGCCGGTGGCAGCAAAGGCTTGGAGGCCAGTAGCCCGAAATCACAGAAAGGCAGGTAGATGGCCACCAACAGCAGCAGGGTGGTGGCGTTGGCCCGCATCGACACCACGAGAACCCGAGCGCCCAACGCTCGATAAAAGAAGGACCATTCCACCAAGGTAGAAAGCGCCCAAGCCAGCACCAGAAAGGCCACCATCAACCAAGGAAGTCGAACGAGCGGATTTGAGCCAAGCCACGCAGGAGCAAACCGTGCGAACACCACCGAAAGTGGCATCAGCACCAGCAGAGTCGAGACGTACTTCGCCACGACGATCCACGCCAAAGGCCAAGCTAGGCGCTCCGTCCGCGCAGAAACCCTGGCCAACAGAATGCCCACCAACCCAAAGGCCAGACCACCCAACAGGAAATGAGCATTGACCAAGGTGCGCAGGATCGACATCGAGGAAACCCCAACAACATTCGCTTCGTTCATTGAGTGTCAGCTTCCCATGTTTTTTGTCAGGGGCGGACCCCAAGGAGTGCCCGGAATCACCACCGCATGGGGGAGCCATACCTCACACTGTTCGGGAACCCTGGCCCGGAAGCCGCCCTTCCGACCTAACGAGGTGACCTTTGAATCTACGCACGACCGCACTATCGCTTTGCTTGGCTTCCGGACTGCTCTTCGGAACCTCTCCCGAGCCTGGCCACGGGATCCAACCCGGCCATCTCGATACGTCGATCAAGCCCTCCGATGACTTTTTTCGTTTTGCCAACGGTGGTTGGCTGAAGGTCAACCCCATTCCCGCCGATCAAACAACCTGGGGCGCCTTCAACGAACTGGCTGAAGCGAACCGGACAACCCTGCGCGAGATTATGGACAGCGCCGTGGCGGCCAAGGCTCCCAAGGGTTCGGGCCTCCAGAAGGTGGGCGATTTCTACGCTGCGGGTATGGACTTGGCCGCCATTGAAAAGACCGGAATTCGGCCGCTGAGCCCCATGCTGGCGCGCATCGAGGCCATCCAAAATGCCAAGGGTCTCGCCACGGAAATCGGCTACCTTCACACCGGAATCGCACGCCCTGCCTTTGGCTTTTTCGTGGGCCAGGATGACATGGAGAGCACCAGCTACATCGCCCAGTTCGCGCAGGGTGGCCTGGGCCTGCCGGATCGCGATTACTACACTCTGGAAGATGCCAAGTCCCAGGATATTCGCGCGAAATACCTGGACCATCTGGCCAAGATGTTCGAATTGCTAGGTGAATCCAAACTCTTGGCCAAGGCCCACGCCGGTGTGGTGATGGGCATTGAAACCCGCTTGGCCAAGGCCTCCATGACCCAGGTGGAGCAGCGCGATCCCCGCGCCATTTATCACAAAATGAGCCCCGCCGAACTGATGAAGCTCTCGCCCGATTTCCCCTGGGCCAGCTACTTCAAGGCCATTGGCCTGCCCGAGCAGAAAACGATCCTGGTGCGCCAGCCGAAGTTCTTCGAAGAATTGGGCCGCATGGCCAAGGATCTCTCGCTACCGCAGTGGAAGACCTACCTGCGCTGGAACCTAGTTCGCTCGGCCAGCAACAATCTACCCGAGGCCTTCGGCAACGAGAGTTTTGCCTTCTACGGAAAGGTGCTCTCTGGGGCCAAGGAGCGCCAGGCCCGCTGGAAGCGCGTGCAGGCTGCCACCGACGGCGCCCTCGGCGAAATTGTGGGCCAGCTCTACGTGGAAAAGGCCTTCAGCCCCGCCGCCAAGGCCAAGATGCTCGAACTGGTGAGCAACCTGCGCGTGGCCCTCAAGGACCGCATCGAGAAACTGCCTTGGATGAGCGAAGCCACCAAGCAAAAGGCTCAGCAGAAACTGGCCGCCTTCAAGGTCAAGATCGGTTACCCCGATGCCTGGCGCGATTACAGCCAGCTCCAAGTCGTGAAGGGCGCCTTCCTCACCAATGTCAACACCGCCGCCCGTTTCGAGTTCTCACGCGGCCTCGCCAAGCTGGGCAAGCCCATCGACCGCAACGAGTGGGGCATGACACCTCAAACGGTCAATGCCTATTACAACCCCAGCATGAACGAGATCGTATTTCCCGCGGGCATCCTGCAGCCGCCTTTCTTCGATCTCAAGGCCGACGATGCCGTCAACTATGGGGGCATCGGCATGGTCATCGGGCATGAAATGACTCACGGCTTCGATGACCAGGGTCGCCAGTACGACGCCCAAGGCAATCTGAAGGATTGGTGGACCGCCGAGGATGCCAAGGCCTACGCCTCCCGCACAGACCTAGTCGTGAAACAGGCCAATTCGTTCGAAGTGCTGCCCGGCCTCAACCTCAACGGCGAACTGACCCTGGGCGAAAATATCGCCGATTTGGGTGGCCTCAAGGTCGCCTTCGAAGCTCTGAAAATGCAGTGGGCCAAGACCGGCAAGCCCGGCCTGGTAGACGGCTTCACACCCGAGCAACGCTTCTTCCTGGGCTACGCTCAGTCCTGGCGCTTCCACGCTCGGCCCGAGACCGCCCGCATGCTCGTCATGGGCGATCCCCACAGCGCCGCCCACTTCCGCGTAAACGGCCCCTTGGCCAATATGCCCGAATTCATCGAGGCCTTTGGTGTCGCCGAGGGCAAGCCCATGGCTCGGCCCACGGACCAGCGCCCCACGATCTGGTAGTCGCCATCCGTCTTCCGGCGGATCCTCTGGGTCCGCCGATTTGCCTTTCAGGAGACCCCATGAAACGCACCATCACCGAGCGGCCAGTCATTTGGTAACCGTGCCGCGAACCTTTCAAGGCCCTAATCCTGCTTCGATTTCCAAGCCGACTGTGATACAAATCACTGGAGGAGCGGGCAGAACTTCTATGGCTCAGGCGGTCGTCAATCTCAGGCAAGTCGATTATCTAGCGGGCCTACCTCAGGCGGAGGCCGAAGAATTGGCTTCCATCAGCGAGCTGCGCCGCTATTCCGATGGTGCTCCGGTCTTCAACCAGGGCGAAATGATTCCCGGCATCTTCGTGGTGGTCCAGGGTGTGCTGAAGGTCTTTCGCACCGATGGTCGCGGCAAGATCCAGGTGTTGGATATGCTCCGGCCCGGCAGTTGTGTTGGCGAAGTGCAGGTCTTCGATGGCGGCCCCACCGCCAGTGGCGCCGAAGCCCATGGGGACGCGGAATGCTGGCTCATTCCCGCCGCAGCACTCAAGCGCATGGCCGCACGCAATACTGCTGTTTCCGAAGTAATCATTCGCCATTTCGCCGGCAAGGTGCGCCATCTCATTCAATTGGTGGAAACCCTAAGTCTTCACAGCGTGCCCGAACGCGTGGCTCAGCTCATTCTCGACTACCAAAGCCGCAATCCCACCCGCACCCTGGTGGAATTTCAGGAAACTCAGGAAGACTTGGCCCAGTGCATTGGTGCCAGCCGCGAAGCCTTCAGTCGCGCTCTTCGCCTGTTGGCAGATCTAGGCCTAATCCAAAGCACGTTCCCCGTTGTGCGCATCCTGGATGTGCCCAAGTTGCAGCGGTACGCCAGGGGTTAAACCACTTCAATCGGGTTAGCATGGGCTTATCCCAACCACGCGGAGAACCCATGCAAAACGACCACGTCATCCTCGGGATCCATGTCACGGATCGCCTTCAGCACGCCAGCGAAGTACAGAAGGTCTTCACCGAATACGGCTGCAACATCAAAACCCGCCTCGGTTTGCACGAGGCTGGTGAGAACTTTTGCTCGCCCCAGGGCGTCGTGCTCCTGGAGCTCGTCGGGGACCCGAGCGTTTGGCAGGGAATGAAGGCCAAACTCCAAGTAATCGAGGGCATCGAAGTTAAGGAAATCGTGTTCAGCCACTGATTCAGACATGCCACCTGTTGCCGTTGCCTACCGCTGCCTGGGCGTCGATCCCGGGTCCCTGGCGTGTGGGTGGGCGGTGGTATCCCGGCTTGGATCCCGCATGGAACTGGTGGCCGCTGGGGTAATCCGAAACCCCGCCGGCGCCACCTTCGATCAGCGCATCCTGCGGATCCACCAAAAGCTAGAAGAGGTTATTGCCGAACACGGCCCCACTTTCATGGCCGTAGAATCGCCCTTTGTCGAAAAGAATGCCGCCACCGCCCTGAAACTGGGGCAGATCCGCGGCGGCATTCTGTTGACTGGGGCACTGCATGGCCTGCCCGTGGGCGATTACAACCCCATGCAGGTCAAAAAGGCCGTCAGCGGCTATGGCTGGGCGGATAAGAATCAGGTGGGAAAAATGGTTCAGGTACTACTGAGCCTCAAGGAACCTCTGGCTACTGATGCGGCGGATGCGGCGGCGGTGGCTATAGGCCACTTATTGGCAACTCGAAAGCCCTGATTCAACACCGATAGCCAGGTCACCCCAAGCCCAGAAAATCGAAACCGACTTTCTTCTGGAGCAGCGAGGCCTGGGCGGAGATTTGCTTCAGGAGGTCTTCCTCCAAATGCGTCAAGCCCTTCGCATCCACCAAGTTATCGGCGGGCTGGTTCGAGGTGAGCAGTTCGGCTTGGTGTCGAAGGCGCAAGGCCATCAGAAAATCGTAGCCTTGCACTAGC
>JAIFMW010000035.1 GCA_020048105.1 Deltaproteobacteria bacterium
CCATCGGCACACGGACTTACCGGCTCGGCGCTACCCCAGACGCCCTGGTGTAGTTGTCACCGATGCACAAGGGTCATTGTCGTCGCGCAGGCAGAGCCTTCCCCCGAGAACGTGCAAGAGCTGACGGCCATCCTCCTCACCCGTGTCGCCGAGACTGGCTGGCTAGATGACTTCCGAGGCGCCCTCGCCTTCATGCGATGCCTCGGTAGGTCCTGGTGGACCGCGAAGCAGCCGAAGTATGGACTCAGGAACCTGCTCGAAGATGGGAAGGCGAAGAACTTCGCGCAGAAGTGGGAACTGAAGCAGCAGGGCCGGACTGGGGGGAAAAAAGGCCCCGAGCCCACAAAACCGATGGAGTCCCTGGAAGTCATCCTTGGACCTCACAAATCAGTGTTCGACGAACTGGTGCTCCTTTTCGGCCCGAAGCTCAAGCCTCTTCCCGCCGCGACCCAGGTCCGGGATCTCCTCGCCGCTGGGTCCTGCACACCTGAACAGCTGACGCAGGCTGCCAAGTTGCTCCAAACCACCTGCTCAGAACAACGCTACATGCCTTCGTTCGATCGCTGGATCCAAGAGTGTGGATACCTCGTCTTCGAGGCTCCACCCAAAACTTCAAAACCAACGGCTGCACCTTCACGGGGCCCCATCCATCGCGCTGAGGCCGATGCACAGGGGAAAGCCCAATTCCAAGCCTTCCGGGCTCGCCAAAAGGCAGCCTCTACCAAGGAGTCCTCCAATGTCTGACAAGCTGATTTGCCTCATGTGCGGGTCCAATCTTCGCAATTCCTCCTCCCCTGAGGAACGGGAGGCGGTCCAGAACCTCGTCTGCGGGAAGTGTGAACTCACAGATGAGGATGCCGACACGTGCCGCACCCAGGCCGCGGCGTTCATTCAGAAAGCCGCGGCCTGGGTGCGCCTTACCCTCTCCAAGGGGGGCGTTTCTCCCCGGGATCTGGAGGCGAAAATCTCCACAATCCCGGATCCGCTCTATTCCCTCATCCCCGGGACGGTCCTCGAGGCGGTGCGGAGTGGCAACATCCTCACTCTCACCAGCGGTTTCGGCCTTGGTGGCTATGTCGGCTGCGGTAAGAGTTGCGCCATCGCTGCGCTTCTCAAGCTTGGCCTGTCTCGTTGGGCCCACGCTTCAACGACTGGGTGGGACTTCAGCATAAAACCGTCGCATTTCGGACCTCCCACCATTTTCTGGGCGAATTGGCCTGACATCTCCAACCAGCTTCAATCTCGGGCTGTGGATTCGGACTTTGTGCACACAATCGTAGGAAAGATGAAAAACGCCAAAATCCTCGTCCTGGATGACCTAGGAAAGGAGCGCCTCCCGACCATCAAAGATGAACATGCAACCCCCTTCGCACAGGCCCAACTCGAAATCTGCATCGACTACCGGAACGGGCAGATGACTCCTACGTTCTGGACCACAAACATCTCTGAAGACCACCTCATCTCCATATACGGTGCTGCCACCTATTCGCGGCTGATTCAGGGCAATCCGATCGAGTGGGTCGAGGAACCCCTGGACAACCTCCGCCTGTCAAGCGACACGAACATTGACTCCCTTGGTGCGTGAACCGCCGCCGAGAACGCTTCACCGGGCGCGGTTCAGGTGACCGCAGGTGCCGTGGCCGGGACGATCCCGGCCACGGCGTTTCTATTGCAGGCGGAAGCTTCCTCTCAGCGCACCATGGGCGGGAAGTTCCAGCCCTTCCTGGAAGGCGCGGGCGGCTACATCGGACTGCGCCACATCTGGGACTACGTCATCGAGCATGACGCCGACGAGGTGGAGCAGTGCCCGGAGCACAGAGGTGAGCCAACGAGCCGGGAGTCCACCCAAATGCCAGGGTGACCGCCCTCGTCTGTGACCGCCTTTTCTACACGGTTTCTACATGCGGTCGTTTTCGAGACCAGCCATGCCGCCTATATACAAGAACACCCTAGATTTCTCTAGGGTGTTTTTGGTAGCCCCAAGGGGACTCGAACCCCTGCTACCGCCGTGAGAGGGCGCCCCAAGGGGACTCGAACCCCTGCTACCGCCGTGAGAGGGCGACGTCCTAACCGCTAGACGATGGGGCCTTGGTAGACCGAACAAGTATCTTAACCCGGTTCAGGCGGGGCGGAAAGCGGGATTTTTGGCGCGGCGGAGGGTGAGGATGGCCAGCTCGGCGGGGGCGGCGATGCGGATGGGGAGACCCACTACACCTAGGCCACGACTTACGTAAAGCGCTTTGCCTTCCAATCGGTATAGGCCTTCGGTAAAGGGGCCGAGCATGGTGGCGCTATTCAGGCCGGGGATGGGGTTGATCTGACCGCCGTGGGTATGGCCTGCAAGGGTTAAACCAGCGCCTGCTTCTCGGGCTAAATTCCAGTTACTGGGGCGGTGCACCATCCCCAGGCGCCAGGCGTTTTTGGGCATCTGGTAGGCCACATCTTGGGGCATGGGGCCTGGGCCAAAGCGGATGCCTTGAAAGCGACCATCCCGGGCCATGGGATCTTGAAGACCAAAGAGCGCCAGGGTTACGCCATTCCGTTCAAGAAGGACATGACGATTTTCCAGACAGCTAATTCCGCCTAGCTCCAGCGCTTGCCAAATGGGGCCTGGATCCGAAAAGTAGTCGTGGTTACCCAGAATGGCGAACCGCCCCAGAGGTGCGGGGAAATCCATAAAAGCGGCCACCAGTGGATCGATTTCCTGAGGGAGGCTATCCACAAAATCCCCGGTAAAAAGGAGTAATTCCGGCTGTTCGCGTTCAGCCATGGCACGCCATCGGCGCAGGGTGGATGCCTTCGTAAGGGGCCCCGCATGCAGGTCAGTCAGGTGGGCGATGCGCAATCCATCCAGCCCCTCGGGCAGATCTTGAAGGGGAATTTCTAAGCGCGTGATTTCGGGTTCGCCATAGGCCGCCTTCGCGCCAACGCCGCTGGTAACCGCCAACAGGCCCAGGCCCGCGCCAGCACTGCCCCGCAGAAAGGCGCGACGCGAGGAGTCCTCCAGCCTGGAAACGCGAGAGTGCTTCCACCAGCGGCGGAAGCGCCAGAAAAGTGAGGCCGCGGCCCACACCAGTAGATTGATCACTGTAACCACCTGAAAGAGCATGGCGCCTAGCGAAAAGGGTCGCAGGAACAAGGCGAATCCGTGGGTCGCGTACCCCGAAAGTCGCAACGTCATGTAGACCACTACGGGCAGATGGAGAGCAATTAGAGCAACTGAAATCCAGCGGCCCCAGCGATCCGGAAGCAGCTGGCGCAGGCAACGGCGGTGCAGAAATTGAAGCCCAAGGATCAGGGCGAAGAGAACGACGAAGAGTCCCATGAGATCAGGGTCGCACCACCAAGGAAACGGTGCCAACCGTTCGATCCTTCATCACACCATCCAAGGCTCTATGAACACCCAGCGTGAAGGTAAAGCCGCCCAAAAACAGGTCGTTGATTCTGCCAGGCAACATTGCGCTCACAGGAAGTTCCAACCCGATCACGCGAAGGTAAGCTGGGCGGGCCTTGGTTGAATCCCACACCGCCGCATGTTCGAGGTACACCCGGAGGTTGTTCGTGAATTCACTGCGGAAGCGCTGCATTCGATTTCCCACCTGAAGGTAGGCGGGCAAGGCCACCTGTTCCACGCGATTCCAATCCAGGCTTGCGGGCACCAGACTGGTGGTCTGGCCTCCCAGATGGAATTGGTCGGCGGCCGTGGGTGAACCCTGCATGCGCCCCGATTCCAATTGGACAGCAAGGATTCCTGCTGCGGTTTTCAGCCGAAGCCCTACCTCACCCCGACTCAAATTCCAACTCTGATGATCGGTGCGCCCGGCCGCGATGCGAGCTTCGGCGCGAGCTCCGAGGCCCCAATCCTCACCCCTTGAACGCATGAAGGCAGTGCCATACCGAAGGCCCGCCAGTGAGCGTGTCTGAGTCCTTCCCATTCCCAGAAAGGCCAATCGCTCCGAGGCCAGGACCATATTCAGCATCTGAGGAATGACGCCCCGATCGACATACGTAAAACCCAATTCAGCACCGCGACGTTCGCGATCAAAACCTAAAACCGGCGCGAAGTCCTGACGGGAGGGCTTCTCCAAACTCGAGAAAACCTCGAGGCTTGGTGCCCATTGCCATCCGCGATAGGCAATGCCAAAGGTGGCGCCTCGTGGGCCCATGGCATGGCCAATGCCACCCAGCGCTCGCCAACTGAGGCGTCCCAGGAGATCGCTACCTCCCACGCCAACCTGCGTACCCGCGCCCGAGGGCATGACCGTGGCACCAAATCGACTTCCCAAATCATGGGTGGTCCAAACCGAGTAATCCTTCGGATCGGGTGCCTTCCCGGCAGGAGGAAGCAGGCTTGCTTCATCGGGCGCACTGAAGATGGTCTTGGGTGTCAGCGGCTTTTCATCCAAAGGTAAAGGGGTTTCCGCGAGTGGTGGAAGCTTTAAATCGAGTTTGCGAATCTCGCAACCCGTAGCACTGAGTTGAACGTAAAAGAGAGCATTGCCATCTGGTGTTGGTGCCGGCTGCCAGGCAGCGGAAAGTGTCCGGGTTAGCTGCTGCTCCTTACCATCCGTACCGATTTTTACGAGATTCCAAGTTCCCTCCAGCTCTTTCCAGCGAAAGGTGGACGGTTTGGAATCTGCAGGTGGGCGTCCTTTTCCAACTCGTTTGGTTTTGAAATCTGCCACCAAAAAACGGGGCTGCAACACGCCTTCAGAGTCGGGATAGCGCAATTCAAAAGTGATTTGGTCGGCGGTTGTCCACCAGGCATGGCGAGGCACAGCGCCGTTGCGGCGGCGGATCAAGCCGAGCGTTTCCGGCTCAGCGAAATCAGGTTTCCGATCGTCCACCTCATTGGGGTCTGGCGTTTCTTCCTTTTTGGTGGCCTTCTTCTCGCCGACCTTCGGCGCTAAATCCCATACCCGGATTCCTGGCTTGGAATTCGTGATCACCCGCGCCAGTAATTTGGATCCATCAGGGCTCACCGCTAGGTCCGAAACTTCACCGTCGAAACGCGCAAAGAGTTCGCCCTCGCGCAGCAATCCCTGCCCCTTGACCCGTCGCTCCAATGCCAGGGCATCATGCATCACTTCGGCGCGCCAGCGATCGTAACCATCTCGCGCAGCAAGACCGAAGGTGGCACGAAAACTAGGATCAAACGCTCGTCGCTTGCGGGAAACCAATTGCTTCCAGAATTTTTTTAAGATATCTGGATCCTGAGCGTTTTGGCGCTCAAGCCACTCGAGGTAGGCGCTGCCCACCAGGTACGCCATGGAGCCACCTCGGAAACCACCAAAATTGGAGACCGCCCCATAGTCTGGCAATTTCCCTTGCAGGGCCCACTGGCGCAGCATGGCAGCCCGATAAACACTGTGTGGGCGACCCGACCCCGTGATGCGACCTTCCACCAAAGTGGCGTAGCCCTCCAAAGCCCACCGCGGTGTCTTGCGCGCCAAGGGACCCATCGGCAGATCCAACACCTTGTCCCAAACATTCGGCTTGTTTTGGGGCCGCATCATGTGGTGGATATGCGTCAACTCGTGAACCACCAGCAACTCCGTCCAGTTGCCAAAATGCCCAATGGCACTATCGAGCTCGGGGGGCGATTTCCACAATTCCACCATCGGTCGCTTAAGCAGGGCCATAGCCATGCCGTTGGCTTCCATCACTGGATCGCGCAGCACAACATCGATGGGCCCCTTGGCTTCAAAGCCTACGTATTCAGTCACCTTGGTGTGAATACCTTCGATTTTGGAGGCCACCTCCAAGGCGAAAGGCTCGAAGCCACCCGCAGGGTTCGCCGGAAAATGAATCCGGTAGTGCGCCGTGGTGAACGTCTTCCACCTGGCGTCCGGGGCCTGAATGCGATCACTGCCGGCCATCAGGGCGACAGGAAAAACCAGTGCAGAAATCAACATTCGATGGGTTCGCATGACCCCAGTTTGCCCTGAAACGAACCTAAATTCGGCCTGTGACGATGGACACAAGCACCCTGGGAGGTGTTGACGGGATCTCATTACATATTGAGACTGAGACTCATGCGAGGCCAATTTGCTCCCCTTCCGACTTCTCCCCCTGCTCCTCCCCGCCGCCCAACTCGCTTCACCCACTTCGGTGGACCGAGAGGTCATGGCCATGGGCACAAGGCTTGTTCTTTACCTGGAAGGCAGTCAACAAGCCGCTGAAAAGCTGCTGGCAGAAGTCGCTCGCATTGAAACTGCCGGTTCCACTTGGCGCAACGATTCCGACTTCAGCCGCCTGAATGCTGCGGGCGGAAGGGCCATGATCCTGGATGCCGAGTGGCTTCAGCTTCTAGGGCGAGTGCAGGCCTGGAGCCAAAAAACGGCGGGTACCTTCGATCCCGTGCTCGGGTCGCTCATCAGGGCCTGGGGGCTTCGTGAAGGGGGTCGAGTTCCCAGCGAC
>JAIFMW010000172.1 GCA_020048105.1 Deltaproteobacteria bacterium
GCGAGACCCACACCCGGGCTGGCGAGATGATCCTCATCGGCGATTCCATCCACAACTTTGTGGATGGCGTGGCCATCGCCGTGGCCTTCTCCGGGTCGATCCCCCTGGGCATCGCCACCTCCCTGGCCGTCATCGCCCATGAGGTGCCCCAGGAAGTCGGCGATTTCGCGGTCCTGCTGGAAAGTGGCTACACCCGCAGAAAGGCCCTCTGGTACAACGCCCTGTCCAGTCTTGCGGCCCTGCCCGGAGCTCTGCTCACCTACTACCTCCTGCCCTTCGTCAAGCCAGTGGTCCCCTATCTCCTCTCCATCTCCGCCGCGAGTTTCATCTACATCGCCTTGGCTGATCTCGTGCCGGGGCGGCGTCGGATCGGCGGGTGGCTAAACCTTCTCATCGAGCTTGGTTTCATCCTGCTCGGTCTCGGAACCATCGTCTTCTTTCACGCCCACCGCGCCTGATTGCGGTTGTTTTCACGGAGTTTAGAATGCAAAACGCAGATGTCGTTGTCGTCGGGGGCAGTGCCGCTGGAATCACAGCAGCCGTAACCGCCAAACGCCACTATCCCGACAAGCGCGTGCTGCTGGTCAGGATGGAAGAAAAGGTGCTCATCCCCTGTGGGATTCCCTACATCTTTGGCACCGTGGGAACCCCCGAGAAGAACCTGATCTCGGACGCGGTGCTCGAAAAGGGCCAGGTCGAGCATGTGATTGCCGAGGTCACCAGCATCGATCGCGAAAAGAAGCTCCTGCACACCAGCCAGGGCGAAATCTGCTACGGGAAACTCATCCTCGCCACCGGCTCCCTGCCCTCTAGGCCTCCCATTC
The DNA here is from genome assembly GCA_020048105.1 of Deltaproteobacteria bacterium. Taxonomy (GTDB): domain Bacteria; phylum Acidobacteriota; class Holophagae; order Holophagales; family Holophagaceae; genus JAYREN01. The sequence continues at coordinate 825 of JAIFMW010000172.1, forward strand.
CTGGCGCCGACAAGGCTGGCGTTTTCACCATCGTGAAGGATGTGGCTCAGATCCAGATGCTGCAAATGGAGCTCCGGGATGCCAAGGATGTGGTGATTATCGGAGGCGGTTTCATCGGCATCGAATTTGCGGACGAAATCATGAAGGGCGGCGGCAAGACCATCACCATCGTGGAAATCGCGCCCCACTGCCTGAGTCTTTCCTATGACGAGGAATTCTGCATCGAGGCCGAGGATGCGCTGCGGTCCCGGGGTATCCAGATCCGGGCCAACACCAAGGTGACCGGCATCCACGGCACCACGCGAGTGGAAGGCGTAACCCTCTCCGATGGGCAAACCCTTAAGGCTGACATCGTGCTGTTGGGGACAGGCGCAACCCCCAACGTAAAGCTCGCCCAGAACGCAGGTCTGCGCATCGGCTACACCGGCGCCATCGTAGTGGATCGGACCATGCGAACCTCGGACACCGCCATCTACGCCTGCGGCGATTGTGCCAAGAAAATCTCCTTTTTCGGGGGTCGCCCTTCCAAGCTGATGCTGGCCTCCATCGCCACCCTGGAGGCCCGCATCGCCGGAGCCAACCTGTTCGGCATCACCCGGGAAAACCCGGGGACCGTGGGCGTCTGGTCCACAGCCATCGGAGATTTGGCCCTGGGCACCGCAGGTCTCACTGAAACCGTGGCGAAGGCGGATGGCTATGACGTAGTGACCGCCCTGGTCGAGGGCCCGAACCGCCACCCGGGCTGCATGCCCGGCGCCGCCAACATGAAGGTCAAGCTGCTCTTCGAACACAATTCAGGCGTGCTGCTGGGTGGCCAAGTTCGGGGCAGCAGCGCCGCAGGTGAGATGCTCAACGTCATCGCCGCCTGCGTGCAGAAGCGCATGACCGCCGAGGATATCGCCATGTTCCAGATGGGTACCCATCCTGCGCTCACCGCCTCGCCCGTGGTCTATCCCTTGACCACCGCTGCCGAGATCGCCATCACCAAGATCCGTAACAAGGGCTGATACCGATTTGTATTCAAAGAAGAAAATCCACCACGGCACGGAGGACACAGAGGAAAGCAGGATCCTGGGAGAACAGGTCATACCCAGCCTTGCACTCCTCGAATCCTATCTCCGTGTTCTCAGTGTCCGTGGTGCATTCAGCTTTTTGATCGCAACTTGGTATGAAGCCAGCGCGCCACCCGGAGACATCGACCATGACACAGAGTTCGTGCGGTTCCTGTCAAGACAAGACCTGTTCAGCCTCCCGCCGCCAGCAGGATGAAAGCGATGCTGATTTCGAGGATCGCCGCAAGCTCCAGTCCCACCTGTGCCGCATCCGCCACAAGGTTGTCGTGATGTCGGGCAAGGGCGGTGTAGGCAAAAGCACCGTGGCCGTGAATCTCGCCGTGGCGCTCATGCTCGCAGGCAAGCGGGTGGGCCTGCTGGATGTGGATATCCACGGCCCCAGTGTGCCCACCATGCTAGGGCTGGAAAACGAAACGGTCCACAGCTCCGAGGACGAACTCCAGCCCGTGGAGTTGGGCGACCTAAAGGTGATGTCCATCGGGTTCCTGTTGAAGCACCAGGACGATGCAGTGATCTGGCGGGGCCCCCGAAAAATGAGCGTCATCAAACAATTTCTCAAGGATGTGGCCTGGGGAGATCTCGACTTCCTCATCATCGATGCCCCTCCCGGCACCGGGGATGAGCCCCTTTCTGTCTGCCAGTTGATCGATCCCCTGGACGGTGCCGTCATCGTCACGACCCCCCAGAAAGTAGCCGCCGTAGATGTGCGCAAATCCATCACCTTCTGCCGACAGCTCCACGTGCCTGTGCTGGGCGTGGTGGAGAATATGAGCGGCTTCGCCTGCCCGAAGTGTGGCGAAGTAACGCCCATTTTCCGTTCCAACGGCGGGAAGGACCTAGCCCTGGAGATGGGCGTCCCCTTCCTCGGAAAAATTCCTTTGGACCCGCAGATCGGGGAGGCCTGTGATGCGGGCTACGCCTACCTGCACCACTTTTCGGGAACGCCCACGGCTGAGGCCATGCGGGGGATCATCCAGCCAATCCTGGAACTGGATCAAGTCGGCATTTAATCCAAACCCAGGGATTCCCAGGAACAGGGGTGTCCGCTGTATCGGAGGTTACACATGCGGCACGAAAACGCTTCGGTCGGGGAATGGGCCAGCCAGGCGACGAGCGGAGAGACCCTGCGCCCCGAAGAAGTGGCGAAGGTTCGATTCTCCGAGCAAAAAGAAACCCCCGAAACCTAGTGGTGACGGGGGTTTTACTGGCGGAGAGTAAGAGATTCGAACTCTTGAGCGAGTCACCCCGCTACACGATTTCCAATCGTGCTCCTTCAGCCACTCGGACAACTCTCCGTGAACGGCTACCCTGCTGGCAGGGAAGGAGAGTCTAGCATGGAGAGCCATTGGGGCCAAGGCTTGCCTGCGCCGGCGACGCTAGATTTGCGGTGGAACTTGGAAACAGGGAACAATGACTATATGAACCCTGAACTCCACGCCCTCGCCGCCGAAGTCCTTTCACGAATTTCCGGAAATCGCCCGCCCAAAGCTAGGCCGCAATTGCTGGGTTGCCGGGATGGGTTGTGCCTGCTTCGCACGCCAGAAGGGCTCTTGGAAGTGCCTTCGGAACAGCTGCCTGCGGACTTGGATTTGGCTCCCCTAATCGACCACACGTTGTTGAAGGCAGGAGCTGTCGCTGCTGACGTCGACCGGCTTTGCGATGAGGCGCTGGCCTACGAATTCGCATCTGTGTGTGTCAACCCCTTCTGGGTGCCCCATTGCGTGCGTCGCCTTGAAGGTAGTCCCGTGCGGGTTTGCACCGTGGTGGGCTTTCCCTTGGGTGCCAATACCACGCGCCACAAAGTGGAAGAGGCGCGCGAAGCCGTGGCCAATGGGGCTCGAGAGGTGGATATGGTGTTGGCCGTTGGCCTTGCCAAAGGTGCCGAATGGGACTTGGTGCGCCGCGAATTCAAGAGTCTTCGCGAGGCTATTCCCGGCTCCATCCTCAAGGTAATTCTTGAAACATGCCTGCTGACCGACGAAGAAAAGACCCAGGTTTGCCAGATTGCAGCCGAAGAACGCCTCGATTTCGTAAAGACCTCGACCGGGTTTTCCACTGGGGGCGCCACCGTGACGGATATCAAACTCATGCGAAAAACGGTGGGTGTCCGATCGGGTGTGAAGGCTTCCGGTGGCGTTCGCACCTATGCTGAAGCACTGAATATGGCCCTGGCAGGCGCGACGCGACTGGGATTGTCCAGTTCCATCGTCGTGGCACAGGGGGGCACCGCGATAGGCGAAGGGTACTGAAGGAATAGCTCGGCCTCACTTGGACAACCGCTTCGCCCCGCCAAGTGCGGTATGCTGCCTTAAACGCGATACCTGGGAGGTCTGTGTGGCCAAGGTCGATCTGGTCATGTTCGAGGAGGAATACAAGCAGTTGCAGGAGATCATCTCCCGCCTGCAGGCAGACTCGTCGAGCAAGGTTGTCTTCCTGGTGGACAAAAATGGCCAACAGATAGCTGCCGCTGGAGATGTGCGAAGCATTGACGCCACAAGCCTTGCGTCACTAACAGCAGGGAATGTCGCCGCCACAGATGGTCTGGCCAAACTAATCGGTGAAAAAGAATTCACCCTTCTCTTTCACGAAGGGGAAAAGGACAACCTGCATATTTCCATCGTGGGCAAGCGGGGCATCCTGGTGGTCATCTTCGATATGAACAGCAGCCTCGCGCTGGTGCGGCTCCGGGTTAAAAAGACCAGTCGAGATCTCCAAGAAATTTTCGAGAAGGTGGAACAGCGGGCACAGAACGTTGTGGGTGATGCCAGCTTCGAAAGCCCCTTCTCTGAAATCACCGACGAAGATATCGATAAGTTGTTTGGCGACTAAGGCAGGGAACCCGCGCCATGACCTTTATCAATTACGCCTCCCGCGAAATCAATTGCAAGATCGTGTATTACGGTCCGGGCCTCTGTGGCAAAACCACGAATATCCAATGGATTTTCGAGCAAGCCAACCCCGAAAAAAGGGGGAAGCTGGTCAGCCTAGCCACCGAAACCGATCGCACCCTCTTTTTCGATTTCCTGCCCCTGGACATGGGAACGGTCAAGGGATTCAAGGTCCGCTTCCATCTCTACACGGTGCCTGGCCAGGTCTTTTACGACGCCAGCCGTAAGCTCATTCTCCGGGGCTGCGATGGAATGATCTTCGTGGCCGATAGCCAGCGCCCCCGCATGGAAGCCAACATCGAATCCATTGCCAATCTTGCAACCAATCTTAAGGAAAATGGCTTCGATATCCGCTCCATCCCCTATGTCCTTCAGCTCAACAAACGGGATATGCCCAGCGCCGCAACCGTTGAAGAAATGGAACATTTGCTGCGTTTCCGCAACGAACCTATGATCGAAGCCGTTGCGAACCGAGGCACCGGCGTTATTGAAACTCTCAAGGCCTGCGCAAGGCAAATCCTCATGGAGTTACAGAAGTCCTAATCCAGGGCTTGAACCTGGCTCAGCCTGCGCTAAACTAAACGTTCCGACATTCCGGAGTAGCTCAGTGGTAGAGCAATCGGCTGTTAACCGATTGGTCGGGGGTTCAAGTCCCTCCTCCGGAGCCAAGTCAAGCCCCGCGCAAGCGGGGCTTTTTTGTTGGCTGCCGGAGGAGGAGGGACTTGAACCCCCGAGTCACCGATAGTGCGCAGGTAGGCCCAGCTCCGCACGCATGCGTGGGGAGCGGTCCCGCGAAGCGGGAGGGCCATGCGCAACTAGCGGTGCGGGGTGAGGGCGCAGCCCGAACCGGGGTTCAACATCAGCACCCACGAAGGAGCGCCTTTTCATCTCCAGGTAATTGAGCCCCAAAAACACAATTGGCAGCCCGCACTACCGAAACAAAAACCGCATCAACCCCGCTTAGCCACCAGCGACCTCGTGAGTACAAACCCACCCTGCGCCAGCTTAGCAACACCTCGCGCCAGCGCTTCCCGGCTGCATCCCAGCTCTTCACACCAGGCATCCACCGGGATCTCCCCACCCTCCGGATTTTCAGTCACCCATAAATCCCAGAGTCCCTGAAACCCTGCCGCCTCGGGTTCGGCTCGATCCAACCAGTTTCGCTCCTGCGGTCGGCGGGGCTCGTGAAAGACCTGTCCTCGATAGGCCTCGGGCAAAAACGCCTGTTTTCGTGCGTAATCGAGATGGGAGTAGAAATAGCCCTGCCCTTTTCCTGCGGCCCGGCTGGTGCTGGTGTGGGCATCTTGCAGGCTCTCGGGAAGGGGCGCGTCCGCTGCGGCCATGGCCGCATCGATGGCGAGAATGGTGGCATTGGATTTGGGCGCATTGGCCACGTAGATGACCGCCTGCGCTAACGGAATTCGGGCCTCGGGCCAGCCGATCTGCTCGACGGAGCGGCTGGCGGCTTCCGAAAGAATGAAGGCCATGGGATCGGCGTTGCCCACATCCTCCGAAGCACACACCAACAGGCGACGCGCGATGAAGCGGGGATCCTCACCACCGCGAATCATGCGCGATAGGTAGTAGAGCGCCGCGTCGGCATCGGAGCCGCGCAGGCTTTTTTGAAAGCAACTGGCCAGATCATAATGCCCATCGGCGCGGTCGTAGCTGATGCGCCCGCCCAAGGCTTCGCGCAAGCCTTCCAGGTCCTGATGAGAAGGTTCCATGCCGAGCCACGTCTCAAGGCCAGTGAGGGCGGATCGCAGATCGCCATTGGCCCATTTGGAGAGCCACGACAATACTTCCACAGGTTCGGCAACATCCGCTTGTTCCTGACGCCAGGCCCTGGCCAACACCAATCCGATAGCTTCAGGTGTGAGCGGTTTGAGGGCAATCACCTGGCATCGGCTGCGGAGGGCCGGATTTAGGTAGAACGCCGGATTTTCCGTAGTGGCACCGATAAGGATGGCTTCGCCCCGCTCCAGAAAAGGCAGCAGAATGTCCTGCTGAGGCTTGGTAAAACGATGGATCTCATCCAGGAAGACCACCGGTGGTTGAGCGTGGAACAAGGGCCGCTCACGGTGATCCAGCAGAAATTTCTTCAGCTCCGCAGCACTGCCGGTTACGCCGGTAAATTCGAAGAAATCATGTCCGGTGCCTTTAGCTAGAATCCGAGCCAAGGTCGTTTTGCCCGTTCCCGGTGGCCCCCAAAAAACCATGGAGGGCAGTCGCCCGCCCGAGGTCAACCGTGCGATGGTCCCCCTCGACCCCAGCAAGTGCGGCTGGCCAACAACGTCCTCCAGCGTTTGGGGACGCAGGCGCTCGGCGAGGGGAATGTGGCTCTGCATTCGCGTTGCTACTTCTTCACCGCGTCCCTGACGTCCTGGGCCGCTTCTTTGCTACCTTCGGCAATGGCTTTCCCGGCCTTCTTGGCTTCTTTGCCAATGCGCTTGCCAACGGGTTTGGCGGCCTTGGCCACGTCCTTGCCAGCCTCCTTGGCAGCACGGCCGACCTTCTTGCCTGCTTCAGCCACTTCCTTGACGGCAGCCTTCACATCCTCCTTCACCCCACCCTGGGCGAAGGAAAGCGTCAACAACAGGGCAAGGGCGGGAGCGATCATACTTCCATAATACGCCCGGCTTGCGCGGCGATGGATGGAGACGCTTGGATGAATCCCTACCTGAAGGCCCTGCCCTTTCTGCTGACCGGCGTGTTGCTGAATGCCTTTGCTCAAATCGCCATGAAGAAGGCCGTGACCACCGCCGGCATGACATGGAGCCTGGGACCGCTGGTAAAGCTCTTCCTGCACCCCTGGATGCTGGCCTGCATGGGATGCTACGCCGTGAGCATCGTCGTGTGGGCAGCGGCCATGAAGCTGGTTCCGGTCAATTTCGCCTACCCCTTTCTGGCGCTAGGTTTCGTGGTCGGGGCCTTCATGTCTCGAATGTTCTTGGGGGAAGTCATTCCGCCCCTTCGCTGGATAGCCCTGGCCATAATCGTGGTGGGTGTGGGACTCCTGGCCTTAACAGCACCACCCTCAAGCAACCATGCCGAAAGGCAGGCCTCGGGGAAATAACTACCGCTTGGGAGCGAACTCTGTAAAATTTCCGGCATGGAATCCTCATCGAACCCAAGCGACGCTCCTCTCGACCCGATGCCTTTTGGTCGCGCCGAAGGAACCCGCATTCTCATTCTCGATGACCAGGAAATCATCCGCGTCCAGTTAAGGCGGATCCTGCAGAAGAACGGCTACACCACGCTCGAAGCCGGCGATGCCAGCACTGCTCTGGAAATTCTGAACCGCGAGCCGGTGGAACTGGTGTTGAGCGATATCCGCATGCCCGGCATGACCGGGCTCGAATTCGTTCAGACGATCGCACACCGCATTCCCGATCTTGCCGTGATCATGGTGAGCGGCGTGGACAGTATGGAAATGGCCATGGAATGCCTCCGCCACGGCGCCTATGGCTACATCGTGAAACCCTTTGACACCAGCGGCATTTTGATCGCCGTGGCGAATGCCCTACGACGCCGAATGTTGGAATTGGAACACCGGGACCGCGAAGGCATCCTGGCTCGCAAGGTGCGCGAACAAACCGAAGAGATTCGCAATAGCCGAGAAGAAATCGCTCATCGACTCTTGTCGGCCAGCGAACACCGCGATAACGAAACCGGTGCCCATGTGCGGCGCATCGGACTCTATGCAGCAGAAATGGCCACGTTCCTAGGTTGGGATTTGGAATCCATCGATTGCATCCGAGCGGCCGCGCCCATGCACGATATCGGCAAGATCGGCGTGCCTGATCGCATCCTCCAAAAGGGCGGTCCACTCACCGAGGAAGAGTGGATCATCATGAAGACCCACACGACGATGGGGGCCAATATCCTGAAAGATTCAGGCGTTCCCTTCATTCAGATGGGAGCCCGAATTGCGGCCTGTCATCACGAAAGGTTTGATGGCACTGGCTATCCCATGGGCCTCGTGGGCAACCAGATCCCCTTGGAAGCGCGTATTACATCCATGGTGGATGTCTATGACGCCCTTTGCAGCAAACGCGTTTACAAACACGCCTGGACGGAAGAAGAAGCCCTGGTCTACCTCCAGGAAAACGAAGGGAAGCACTTCGATCCCGTTCTCCTGCGGATCTTTTTAGATAACTTCGACCGGTTCCGCGAAATCTCGCGGGAAAACCCCGACACATTTGCGCCCGAAGAGTTCCCTCGCCGTTTGTGATTCCCCTCACCCGCTTGGCAATGGCATTTGAGACAAAATGAAATCGGAGCCCAGTGGCGGATCCGACATCTTCCGTTACCCCGAGGCGCACACACCGAGGAGCTCGCATGTACGACATCGAACGGTCTTTTGATCAGCAGATTCTCTCAACGTCCAAGAGCCGACCCACCGTCATCTTCATCGAGCCCGGCGATGCTCGGGTGGTGGAGGCGGCCTGCCAAATCACCCGTTTCATTCGCCCGGTATTTCTCGCATCCGAAGCCAAAGTGCGCGCCCTGGTCGCCTCTGAATTGACTCAAGTAGATCAGGACCGCCTGAACTGGGGCCTATCCGAAAGTACCTTCGTCGATATCGACACCCGCCCCGATCTCATCGAAGAATTCGCCCACGGGTACCGCGCGTTCCTCCAGGGAAATGGCAAAGAACTGAGCCTGGCCGAAGTCCGCACTCTGGTTTCCCAACCCAGCCTATTTGGCATCTGCGCTGTAAAGTTTGGCCACGCGGACACCGTGGTAGGCGGCGCCAGTCACGAGACCCGCGATTATTTCCGCCCCATGGTCAAACTGCTGGCCAAGGACCCCTTCGTTTGTGAAGCGGGCGTCTTCGTGTTGCCCGATGAACACCCCACCGAGATCTTTCCTCATAACATCGTGGTCTTTGGCGATGTCGGTGTGAACGCCACCATGACACCCGACACCCTGGCCCGCACCGCCGTGGCCACCAGCGCCATCGCGCGCGATCTCTTCTCCGAAGACATCCTGCCCCAGATCAACACCGCCGTGGTGTCCTATTCGGATCGCGGCTCGGATGACGGCCCCTCTCCCGAGATGGTTCGCCAGGCCACGGATCTTCTGCCCAAATATTTGGCCGAGCGCCATACCAAGGGCGAGCGGTACCAGACCATTCACATCCAAGGCGAAGTCAAGATCAACGCCGCGCTTTCGCAGCGATCGGCCATGTACTATCGCCCCGGCAAATCCGAGCCCTGGCCGGGCTCTCCCAACGTGATCATCTGCCCCAACCTGGATATGGGGAATCTGCTCTATCACATCTATGCCACCCGCTATCCACAGGCCAAAAAATTCCCCGTGATCTTCGGCTTGCGCTTTGCGGGTGTGGATCTGCCCATGGATTGCTCGCCCGAAGACGTCCGATTAGCGGTCAAGGCTTCGATCCTGCGCCTGCACAAATACGGCGAATGGACCCAGACCCCCAAGGACACCTTCTTCCGCAGCTTCCGCGTGCTGGCCATCAATCCCGGTTCCACCTCCACCAAGATCGCCGTCTATCAAGGCGAGCGGGAATCCTTCACCAAAGAGTTGAAGCACTCGGTGGAAGAACTGCAGCCCTTCGATGGGCAGCCGATCACCTCCCAGTTCCATTTCCGCAAAGACGCCATTGAGAAGTTCCTGCATGAGAGCGGTCTCGAAATGAGCGATATCGATGCCGTCAGCGGCCGCGGTGGCTTGCTGCATGCCATGCCCCACGGCACCTTTAGCGTTAACGAGCCCATGCTGAGAGATCTCGCCGCGGGCATCCAGGGCCAACACGCCTCCAACCTGGGCGGTCTCATCGCTCACGAATTGGTGGGTGATAGCGGGAAACCCGCCTTCATCGTGGACCCCGTTGTGGTCGATGAAGTCGCCCAGCGCGCCAAGATCACCGGCGTCAAAGAATTGCCCAGGCGCATCATCAGTCACGCCCTCAACCAGATCGCCACCGCTCATCGCTATGCCGAGGATCGCGGCGTGCCCTACGAAAAGATCAATGTGATCGTCGCGCATCTGGGCGGCGGCATCACCGTGGGCGCCCACAAACGCGGCTGCTACATCGATGTCAATGATGGCCTGGGCGGCGAAGGCCCCATGTCCCCGGAGCGTGCCGGCTCCCTGCCCGGCTTCGCCCTGGTCGATTACTGCTTCTCCGGGAAATACACCAAGGAGGAGATCAAGCGCAAGCTCGTAGGCAAGGGCGGCATCCTGGATCTACTGGGCACCACCAACATGATGGAACTGGAAAAGCGCTACGTGGCCGGTGAGGCCGAAGTAGTTGCCGTCATGGACGCCATGGCCTACCAGGTGGCCAAGCAGATCACTTCCCTCTGGCCCGCCTTCGATGGCGAACCCGTGGACCAGATCCTGATCACCGGCGGCATTGCCCGCTGCAAACCCACGGTCGAATACATCAAGAAATGCCTTGGTGCCCTGCCCGCAGGCGTCACCGTCTACCCCGGCGAAAACGAAATGTTGGCCCTGGTCATGGGCGCCCTGCGCGTGCTGACGGGTAAGGAAGAAGCGAAGGAATACGGAAAGTAGTGGCTTTCCGGAACTAATAAAAACGCCCGGCAACAGCCGGGCGTTTTTATTAGGAGTAAAGAGCGGTCGCGCTAATGGAGCTTGATTATCACGGGCTTAGGCTTGGGCGGCAGCTCTTGGATTTTAGGCTGGGCAGGCGGTGGCGCGGGAGCCTGAACGAAGGGTTTGTGCTCAAAGGTGATTCCGAAAAATTCCCCCATCGGGAAGCGTTCAACCACGCCTGAGCGGAGGCGCACATAGACGGATTCCACCCGGACACCAAGCATCTGCCCCTTGGCAGTATTCACGGAAGTCAGTCGTTCCAGATCGATGGCAGCGACAGTGGCAATGTCGAAGCTTTTTGAATAGCCACGGCCTTTTACGACCAGGAAGGATTGAAGTGCAGCAGTCGTATTGGGCTTTGAAATGAACTGCAGGGCGGTCATGGTGTGTGCGGGGATACGCACCAAGCCTCCACTTGTGCGAAATTCCAGCGTTTCCACACGGATTCCAGGCATGGGCTGACTACCTGGCCCTGAAACCGCATTGAGAACCTGCAGGTTAAGCGCCGTCAGCCCGGAAACAGGCAGTTCCTGGGACTTCCCGCTGGCCTCCTTGATGATCAGAGCATGCACCGCGTAGTCGACACTGGTCGCCTGAAGCGTTGCCGATAGAAGAAAGGCCGGGAAAGGCAGCCGCTTCATATGTCCTCCAAGGCTGGAAAGGGAAGCCCTTTTCAACCCCTCCTTGGGCCTCAAGGCAAGCCTCTTCCCATTTGCAAATGCGCCCGGCAGATGCCGGGCGCATTCGCAAAAAACGGAAAAAACTACAGTGCCGTCTGCAGCACCGTCAGCACGATGGTGTTCACCACGTCCTCGGCGGTGCAGCCACGGCTCAGATCGTTGCCGGGCTTGACGAGGCCCTGGAGCACGGGGCCGTTGGCGGAGCAGCCGCCGAAACGCTCGGCGATCTTGTAACCAATGTTGCCGGCGTTGAGGTCAGGGAAGACCAGCACATTGGCGTTGCCCGCCACCTTGGAGCCTGGGAATTTCTTCTGACCGATGGCGGGGATCATGGCGGCGTCGAATTGGATTTCGCCATCCACCTGCAGATCGGGGCGGCGTTCCTTCACGATAGCGAGGGCGGCGCGCACCTTCTCCACCATGGCGTGCTCAGCGCTCCCGGCGGTGCTGAAGCTGAGCATGGCGACTTTCGGTTCCACGCCCAGCATGGCCTTGGCGGTATCAGCGCTGGCGATGGCGACATCGGCCAATTGCTCGGGGTTGGGATCGGGCAACACGGCGCAATCACCGAACATCATGGCGCCCTTTTCCCCGAACTTTGGATCGGGATGAATCATCAGGAAGGCGCTGCTGACGGTCTTGATGCCCTTGGCGCAACCGATGGTCAGCAGGCAGGCACGCACGGTTTCGCCGGTGGTGTTAAGAGCACCCGCGACAAAACCATCGGCCTGGCCGGTTTTCACCATCATGCCGCCGAAGTAGAGGGGCTGGATCATGGTCTGGGCGGCCTTTTCTTCGGTCATGCCCTTGGCCTTGCGAGCCTCGAAAAAGGCATCAGCGAAGACCTTGGTATCGGGATCTGTGGCTGGGTTGCGCAAAATGGCGCCCGTCAGCGACACGCCCAGTTCACCGGCCCGAGCCTGCATCGCGGCGGAATCCCCCAGCACCGTGATCTTGCAGACCCCTTCCGCCAGGATTTTGGCGGCGGCCAGGATGGTGCGGTCATCAACCCCTTCGGGCAGAACGATATGCCGTTGCAGGCCCTTGGCCCGCTCGCGGAAGGTCTGGAACCAAGCTTCGTGGGTAGTCGTCATGGGATCTCCCTAGTGCCTTCATTTTCACATTGAGTGGCGCGGGAAGTGGTCACAGCTCTTGGCTTTCGTTTGATTGAAATATCCAAGAAGTCAAAACTTGGGAAGAACACCCCTGCGGCCGAAAGACAGATAGATGTCTACGAACCTCTCCAATCTCTCCCCCGACGCAATGCAGCAGGCCTTGATTGGCTTGCTGGCCTCCTTCCGCTCCTTCGTAGCGATTGTGAATCTCGAAGGGATCATGGTGGCCGTCAACCCGGCCTGGAGCAATTTCCAGGAGGAAAATCCATTCATTAACGGCCTTGTGCCCGGCGATGACTATTTAGCGGTCTGCGGCAAACTTCTCGGAAATTCCGATTTACGAATTTCCACGGTGGCCATGGGAATTCAATCGGCATTGAAGGGGAAAATGCCCCTGCTCAAACTTGAATACCAAGTGGGCGGCCCTCAATCCCTGCGCTGGTATGGTCTCCAGGTGACGGCTCCGGATCCGGTTTCTGAGATTCCCGGTGTCATCATTCACGCCGATATCACCGAGAAGATGTTGCTGCAGCGGTCTCTGAGGCGCATTGAAAGCCTTTTCAAGATCACCACGGAAAACGCCGCCGATCTCATCGCCATTCTCGATACCCGCAAGGGCACGGTGTTTGCCAGCCCATCTCATACCTGGACTCTGGGCTATTCGAAAACAGTGCTAGAGAAAATCGACTATGCCGAACTCATTCATGAGGATGATTTACCGATCTTTAAGGCGCTGATGACCGAGGGCTCCACCCGCAGCGTGAGCCGCACCCTGCAATTCCGAGTGCGGGCCAAAAACAAAGCCGTGCATCTGCTCGAATGCCGCGTTGCCACGGTCGAAAGCGCTTCCGGTGACCACGGCACACTCCTGCTAGTGAGCCGCGAGATCACCGAGCGCAACCATCTGTGAGGGCCTTCTGTTGCCAATAGCAACTCGCGGCTAGATCGGTCCCCAGTAGAAAAACAACGTGGGCGGAACGAGCAGTAGACAGGCCAAGCCCACCAGAATGAGCATGAGCGGCAGGAACCATTTGGCCCAGCGTTCCCAGGGGATCTTGGCCGCGCCCAGCACGCCCATGGCCACGGCACTGGTGGGCAGGATGGGCACAACCAGTTCGCAGAGCTCAAAGCTGTACACGCAGGTCTGGCGAGTGATGCCCACCAAGTCGGAGAGCGGCGCCATGATGGGCATGGTGAGGGCAGCCTGGGCGGTGCCGGAATGGATGAAGAAATTGATGACGCACTGCACCAGGAACATAACTTGGGCCGTGATCGCCTTGGGCAGAACCTGAATGAGGTTGGAGCCATAGAAAAGTATCGTGTCCATGATCTTGGCGTCGTTGGCGAGCACCAGCAGAGCCCTGGCACAGGCCACGATCATGACCACGCCCACCATATCCTTGGCACCCACCACAAAGTGCTTGGCCAAAAGGCTAGGCCCCATGCGACTCCCCAGGCCAATGAGAATGCCCATGCCCAAAAATAGCGCCGCGATGGCATCGATATCCCACTTGTAGCGGATCACCCCAAAGACCAGCAGCACCATGGCGCCCACGAAGAGCAGCAGGACCAGGATGTGGCGAAAGTCCCAGCTTTCCTTGGCATCCGGATGATGCTCCACGGCCTCGCGCTGCAAATCGATATCCCGCACCACGCTGAGTTCGGGGTTCTTTTTAATCCGCCGAGCGTAGACCATGACATAGGCAATCACCACGGCGGTCACGAGCACCCAGGCACCAATGCGGTAGCCCAGCCCCGAATAGAGCGGCACCCCAGCAATACCCTGAGCCACGCCCACGGTGAAGGGATTGATGAAGGCGCAGGCAAAACCCGCCGCCGAACCCAGGAACGGAATGCACATGCCCACGAGGCTGTCGTAGCCCATTGCCCGCGCCATGGGGATGAAGATCACGATAAAGGGAATGGTCTCTTCGGCCATGCCAAAGATGGCCCCGGCCAGGGAGAACACCACCATCAAGAGTGGAATCACCAGCCATTCCAGAGCGGGACGGGTGCTGATGGTGCGCACCAGGCGCTTGATGCCGAATTCTATGGCCCCGGTTTCCTGAAGCACATTGAAGCTACCGCCAATGATCAGCAAAAAGGCAATGAGCTTGGCCCCTCCGATGAAGCCGCTGATGGGCGCCAAAAGCAGATGCTGAAGCCCCAGGTAGAACTTGGGGATTACCCGAAAACTATCCTGAACGGCCACCTTGATGACGCTGCCATCGGGCAGTTGCTTGGGAATGCGGGAATACTCGCCCGAAGGAATGATCCAGGAAAGCACCAGCACCAGGCCCACCAACCCACCCACGATGACCAGGGTGTGGGGCATCTTGAGGGATCTCGCCCACTCGCGAAAGCTTGTTTTCATTTTCGTATCCTCATCCGTCAGTTTATTCGAAGATGCCCTTGGTGAGCGGTTTCCGGGCCTTCATCAA
>JAIFMW010000233.1:0-6387 GCA_020048105.1 Deltaproteobacteria bacterium
GGGTCCGTGTGGGTATTTCCCTTCGGGACGCTGATCTGGGCCAAGGGATTGATCTGCGGCTACGCCCTCATCGTCCTGTTCTTCACGGATTTCACCGAGTTTATGTTGCCCGATGTGATCCAGTTTCCCTTGATAGCCCTGGGCCTGCTGCTCACGGTGCCGCAGATGCTCTGGCCCGATCATATTTCCAAGGTGATGGCTACGGGTTGGAATGTGCTTTCGGTGGATACCTTCACGAATGGTCTGCAGCTAGCGCCCGGGTGGGTTCCCTTCGGGCATTTGCCAGTGACCTGGAAGGAGAGTCTGATTGGGATCGTGGCGGGGTACGGGCTGCCGTGGCTGGTCAATGCCATCTACAAACTCATCCGGAAAACCGATGGCCTAGGCATGGGCGATTTCAAAATGCTGGCCTGGCTGGGGGCCTTCTGGGGCTGGGGCGCCATGTTGGGAATTCTCTTCGCAGCATCGTTCCTGGCCGTGGTTTTCGCACTGCCGCTCCTGCTGACGGGGCGGGCCAAGGGCAACACGATGCTGCCGTTGGGTTGTTTCCTGGCCATGGCCGCCTTTCCCATCGTGTTTTATGGGCCAGCACTTTGGGCTGGTTACATTGGTTTTTCGAACGCATTGATGGGTGTTTTCTACTAGGCGCCCGAGGCCTTTTTTCGTGGAGCATGGCCATGCGCAAACACGGTTGGGTAATGTTTTTGGCCCTTGCGACATGGTTTTCTTCGGGGCTTGTTCATAGCCAAGTGCCGGAGGTTTTCTCCGCAACCGGGCAAGCTGACCCTCGCTGTGAGCCGCTCGATGAGCTGATGAAATCTTTTCTACAAAAGCATGGCCTTCCTGGGGCATCCCTTGCCGTGGCCAAAAACGGTCGTCTGCTTTATGCCCGTGGATTCGGTTTTGCCGATTCTGCGATCCGCCAGCCCGTTCAACCCAATAGCCTGTTTCGTATCGCCAGTATCTCCAAACCCTTTACCTCCGTGGCTATCCTGCAGTTGGTCGAACAAGGCAAGCTCTCGCTGGATGACCATCCCTTTGTCATGCCTGGGGTCAAGCCCACGCTCAAGGAAGGCCAGAAACCCGACGAGCGCTTGGCGAAGATCACGATCCGGGACCTGCTCAGTCATGCGGGTGGCTTTGATCGCAGCAAGTCGGGCGACCCCATGTTTATGGACCGGCGAATTGCCAGGGATCTGCAGATTCCCAGCCCCCCGGCTCCGGTGGATGTCATCCGCTGGATGGCGTCCCGTCCCTTGGATTTTGAGCCGGGCACCAAATCTAGCTACTCCAACTTTGGTTATTGCGTTCTGGGGCGTGTCATCGAAGCCGTGAGCGGGGAGACCTACGAACACTTTGTGCAAAAGCACATCCAGAACCCTCTCGGTATCACGAAAATGCAGATCGGCCGCACCCTCGCCGCAGGGCAGGCGGAAGGTGAAGTCCACTATTACACTCCCGAAAAGGGTGGACTGGCAGTCTTCGACGGTGTGGGTGACGTTGCCAGCCCTTACGGGTATTGGTGTCTGGAGTCCATGGATTCTCATGGTGGCTGGATCGCTTCGGCACCGGACCTGGTCCGTTTTGCAGCCGGATTGGAGGAGCCCTGCAAGATCCTTAAGAAAGAGAGTCTCTCCCGGCTCTTGTCTCGTCCAGCCTATGTTGGTTCCTGGGCGACGTTTTGGGGCTCGGCCTACTATGCCCTTGGATGGGATGTTCGCCCGGCGGGGGATTCAGTCAACTTTTGGCACAGCGGTTCACTTCCGGGGACCTCCACGTTGCTGGTCCGACGGCATGATGGGTTCGTCTGGGCCGTCCTGTTCAACACGCGCGTGGGCAACCCTGCTGGCAAAATTGATCGTTTGATTCACAAGGCCGTGGACAAGGTGAAGGCTTGGCCCGCAGGCGAACCGTTGTTTTGAACTCGGGTTTTCGGGTCAGGCCTTCAGCGCGGCGATGACTTCGGCCAGGGTCGTATCGGCCAGGGCGGCCGCGACTTGGCAGGTGCCCACCTTCGAGAATGCTGTGGCCCACGGTGAGGACCATGTTTTGCCGCTCGCGACCCCAGATCACGCGCACCGAAACATTGGTGGTGGGGAAAAGCGCGTATTCCATGAAGCGGTTGCCGCTAAGGTTTTCCGGCACTTCGCGCAGATCGATGATCAGGACTTTTCCATCCACCTTGCTATGGGCTAGGAGCATGGCTTGATAGTCGTTTTCTTGTTCGAAGTAGCGCTTAACGCGTTCCTGCACATCCGGCAGGGCCATGATCTCGTCGATGGACTTAGTGCGGCAGTAGCCGATCATGTCCTTCATTAGGGCCAAATTGCTGATGCGATAGTCCCGGTAGCGCCCTAGTCCGGTGCGGGCATCCATGATGAAGGACAGCAGGATCCAGCCGGTGGGGTTCTTGATTTCATCTTCGGTCAGGCTGCCGCTATCGCTGCGATCCACGGCCTCCATGAGGCCGCTCTCTTCGAACCGGCCCAGCTTGGCGGCTCCACCGTAATAGTCATAGATGACGCGAGCGCAACTCATGGCGCGATAGGAGGCACCTTCAACCTTAATTCGATCTTCCTGAGAAACGCGTTCTTCCTCACTGCTGTGATGGTCGAACCAGATCCCGCATCCCGGCGCGAAGGGAACATTGGCCAGGATGTCCTGGTCGGTTACCGGCACCTTGCCGTCTTGAATATCTTTGGGGTGAGCAAATAGATAATCATCCACCAGGCCTAATTCTTCGAGCAGCGCAGCGCAAGCAAGGCCATCGAAGTCGGATCGCGTAATCAGCCTCATGGAAAGCTCCTGGGTTTGATGCATTCTAGTTCTGATTCGCCGATCTGATGCAGGAAATACGGTAATCGCCGAGGAGGGGAATACCAGGTCTACTGGCTGGCCAATTCCGGTCGAGTTCGCAGCCTTGGTGGTGGTTGGCAGCGGAGGGTGATCCGTTCTTTCGTGCGGGGATGTGGCAACGACAGGTGCAGGGCGTGGAGCAGATAACCGGGATCGCCGGGTAGAGCACGGCCATCGCCGCACAGGCCCCCACCGTTGGTGTATAGCGGATCTCCCCACAGGGGGAACCCTGCTGCGGCCATGTGAATGCGAATCTGATGCGGACGACCGGTTTCAATACGGACTTCCACCAAGCTGGTGGCTTCGCGCTGTTCCAACACCCGCACCAAGCTGAGGGAATGTTTGCCCTTCGGGCAGGCACCGTGAATCGTTCCCAAAAGTGGATGAGGAATGGGGCCGATGGGAACATTTACCTCGAAGGCATCCTGAACGGGGTGGCCGACCACCAGGGCGCGGTAGATCTTTTCGGCCTTTCGGTCGCGTAGGCAAAGACTGAGCTCTGCTGCGGTCTCAGGATCGCGGGCGAACAGCACCACTCCAGAGGTCGCACGCCCCAGGCGATGGACCGGGTTGGCGGTGGGAACGCGGCGCTGCACCAGTTTGAGCAAGGTGTTTTCCAGAAACCCCCCCCCGGGCAAGGTGGGCAGGCCCGAAGGCTTGGCCACCGCGAGCAACTTTTCGTCTTCGTAAAGCATGGCCCAGGCCAAGGGAGCCTCGGGTTCCTCCCAAGGTGGCCGGGTCCAGGCAAGGCACTGGCCGGGAAGAAGTCGATCCGTGGGTAGTGCGGTGCGGTCTTCGATGCGCACCCGGCCGGCCTGAATCCGGGCCGCCCATTCCGCGTGGGTGCTATGGCGATAATGCTCCACCAGATAGTCCAGCACCGCCGCTCCCGCCGCTCGTTGGGGAATGGTCTCGATGTAGGTGAAGCCCTGGTTCAAAAAAACCTCGAAAAAAAACGTTCGTGTTCAGTGTAGCGCTGGCGGTTAGGGCTATTCTTGGGGCCTGCCCATTGGGAGGTGCCATGCGCGTTCATTTCGGTCTCCTGGTCCTGGGTGTTGTGCCGATGCTGGCGCAGACCCCGGCTTCCAAAGATTTGCGACTCTTTTATCAGCAGAACTGCGTGCGCTGTCACGGTGTTGACGGCGCGGGCATTGACGCCACGGGGAAGAAGATCCGCGGCCAGGATTTGACGGATGCTGCCTGGGCGAAGGCCACGACCGATGAGGCGATGGTCAAAGCCATTCTTAATGGCAAGTTTTTCGGACGAGCCATGCCCGCCTACAAGAAAGACTTAACCCCTGATGAAGCCTTGCGCATGGCCAAAGAAGTCATACGAACCGCCATCAAAGGCAAAGCCATCGAACCCTCGAAGATCTAGGGCTGTCCGCTCAAAAGCGTTGCCTTTATCCCTTTAAGCGTGAATGCAGTTCGCTTGGATTCAGGGGTAGAAACACAAAAAAACGCGTGCCCGCTTCCATGGTGGATTGGAAGCCGACCTCGCCGCCCATTACATTTTCTCCAAGCAATTTCATGCTGTAGGTTCCAATCCCACGGCCGCTGCCCGCCTTGGTGCTAAAGGAGCGCATGAAAACACGGGAAGCGACCTCCTCGGACATGCACCCTGCATTTTGCACGCTGAATCGGCAACCCTGCGGTTCGGCTTCAACCCGGAGAACCACCTTGCCTCCTGCGAGGGAAGCTTCCATGGCATTGACGGCCATGTTGAGCAAAATTCGGTGCAGCAGGCGGGGGTCGCAAGTAACCCAGAGACCAAGAGGGTAGGGTGCGATCTCCAACACCCGGCCTCGCGCCGAAGGGTGTCTGAGGAGGGCGGTCTCGAGATCTTCCAGAATCTTGGATGCGGGCATCTCGATCATTTCGGTGTTTAACTCGCCCCTTTCGGCCTGGACCAAAAGGCGTTGCGAGGTGACCTCCTGGGTCAGGTGATCGGAAAGATCCAGAATGTGCTGGGCGGCGATGGCGGGGTTGGTCTTGGAAACCTGGAGTAATTCTGTCCAGCCCTGCAAGCCTTGCAGGGTATTGGCTAGGTCGTGCAAGAAGACTTGTTCGAGAACCTCCCGGCGTTTGAGCGCGCTGATGTCGCGCAGCACCAGCACCAGGAAATCATGGTCTGCCACGCGCAGGGGTGTGGCGCGAACTTGAAATTCACGAGAATTCCATTTCCCGTGTTCTTGGCTGCTCAGCAGGCACTCCCCCTCCGTGGGGATCCCTTGGCTTTGGGCTGCCAGAAGGGCCAGCACGGCACCGCATCGACTGCATGCCTTGGATGTCCCGCAACCATTGGGGCCCTCCTGGGCGTGGACACAATCAAACAACTCTCCAGGGCGGAGCCCTTGGAAGCAGTTTGGATCTTCCAACGCTAAGGCCTTGTATAAGGCGGCATTGGCGGCCAGGATCTGTCGATGTTCGTTGAGGATCATGGCAAAACTCTCGACGGCATCGAGAATGACGTGGGCCACGGGGTTGTCTAGGCAGGCGGCAACTTCGGCATTCAAATCCAAACCGGAGATGCGCTCTGCCGAGGCGAAGTCCGTCTCGCTCGTGGGTTGGGAACCGAGAGGTCTCATGGATCCTCCAGTGGCACGCATCGCAGGGTGGATAAGTCCTTGGAGGATAGACATTTTTGGCCAAAGCCCAAAGCCAAAATGCAGGGCCCTACTTACCGAGCATCTGCCACCCTAGTCTCAAGATGAGCGCGCTGACGACCACGATGAAGACGTAGCGCACCCAGCCACTTCCTTTTTTGAGAGCGGTGCGAGCCCCCAGGTAACCGCCCAAACCATTGCCCACGGCCATGCTCAGGGCTACCGTTGGGACCCAACTGCCGTGGTAAAGGAACAACACCAGGGAGGCGATATTGGAGGCCCAGTTCACACTCTTGGCCAGGGCGGATGCACGCAAAAAATCGAAGCCTAGTACCGCCACGAACAGGAAGATCAGGATGCTGCCCGTGCCGGGCCCAAACAGGCCATCGTAGAAACCCAGCGCAAAGGCAATCACCAGCGCCAGCATTCGCTGATGGGAGAGTCCGAATTTTGGGGCGTGCAACTTGCCCGCATCGGGCTTTAGTAGGGTCCAGGCCAGCATGACCACCATCAGCACGACCATGGCTGGACGCAAAAAGGGATCAAAGCGCCCCGAAAGAAAATAGGCCATGGCTACGCCCAGCGCCGCGCCACCCATAGCCGCCAGCACCGGCCCCACCATTTCTTGCCACCGCAAAATGCGGGAATGAAGGAATTGCGCCGCAGCCACCGTCGTCCCCGTGCAGGCCACCACCTTATTGGTGCCGGAGATGACTGGCCAGGCGGTTCCGGCGGGAAGACCGAGCATCAGCGCCGGAATCGTGATGAGCCCACCCCCGCCCACTACAGCATCAACAAATCCGGCCAGAAAGGCGGCGAGAACCAGGAAAGTGAGGGTGAGAAGACTTGGCATAGCTGGATTCTAACGGATCGAGAACGGCTGAGTCCTTGGCCCAGTTATGATGGAGGTGGAACCAGGCTCCGC
>JAIFMW010000233.1:6398-8048 GCA_020048105.1 Deltaproteobacteria bacterium
TATCCGCCGAATCTTCGTCGAGAAAAAAACCGAGTTCGCCGTGGAGGCGCGCCATATCCTGCATGATCTCCGGGAAAACCTGGGACTGAAAGCACTGGAGTCCCTGCGGTTGGTCATTCGCTACGACGTGGAAGGCCTTGGTGAGCCCGAGATGGACACCGCGCGCTGGACCGTTTTCGCCGAGCCGCCCCTCGCTGAAGTCCATGAAGAAGCTCTGCCTCTGGATCCGCAGGAAACGGCCTTTGCCGTGGAATACCTCCCCGGTCAGTACGATCAGCGGGCCGATAGTGCCGCCCAGTGCCTGCAATTGTTGAGTCACGGCGCCCGGCCCACGGTGGCCTGCGCTCGGGTCTACGTGCTGAAGGGCGCGGTGGCAGCGGAGGATGTGTCGCGCGCCAAGGCCTACCTGGTCAATCCCGTGGATAGCCGCCTGGCCGCGTCCACCAAGCCGGTCACTTTGAATCCAGCCTTGCCCGCTCCGGCCGATGTGCCGGTGTTAGCGGGTTTCACGACCGCCGATGAAGCGGGGTTGCTTGCGATTCAGGCCGAGCACGGCATGGCCATGACCCTGGCTGATCTCCAGCACACCCAGACCTATTTCCGGGATGAGGAGCGGCGCGATCCCTCCGAAACCGAACTGCGCATGTTGGATACGTATTGGTCCGACCATTGCCGTCACACTACCTTCCTCACGGAATTGACCAAGGTTTCGGTGGAACCCGGCCCCTTCACCACCACCGCTGCAACCACCTACGCGGATTACCAAAAGCTGCGTCAGGAAGTCTTCGGCGCACGGCTGAAGGAAAAGCCCGAATGCCTGATGGATATCGCGCTTCTGCCCGCACGCGCCTTGCGCAAGGCAGGCAAGCTGGATGATCAGGAAGTTACCAGCGAGATCAACGCCTGCTCCGTGATCGTGGATATCGATAACACAGCCTCCCCTACCGGGATGGAGGAGTGGTTGTTGATGTTCAAGAACGAGACCCACAACCACCCCACGGAGATCGAACCCTTTGGTGGTGCGGCGACGTGCCTGGGCGGGGCCATCCGCGATCCCCTGAGCGGTCGCGCCTATGTCTACCAGTCCATGCGCGTGACGGGTTCGGGGGATCCTACGGTGCCCGTGGCGGATACCATTCCCGGCAAGCTGCCCCAGCGCAAGATCACCACCGAAGCTGCCAACGGCTTCTCCAGTTATGGCAATCAGATTGGTCTCTGCACGGGTCAAGTGGTGGAAGTCTACGATCCGGGTTATGTGGCCAAGCGCATGGAGATCGGCGCGGTGGTCGGCGCAGTGCCTCGCGCCCAGGTCCGTCGCGAAGAGCCTGTGACGGGTGATGTGATCATCCTGGTGGGAGGGCGCACGGGTCGTGATGGCGTCGGTGGCGCCACGGGTAGTTCCAAGAGCCACACGGAAGACAGCATCGATACCTGTGGGGCGGAAGTGCAGAAGGGCGACGCACCCATGGAGCGAAAACTTCAACGGCTGTTCCGCAAGGCTGAGTTTTCGCAGCTCGTGAAAAAGTGCAATGACTTTGGCGCCGGCGGCGTGTCAGTTGCCATCGGCGAATTGGCCGAGGGCCTGAAGATCAACCTCGATGTGGTCCCCAAGAAATACGATGGCCTGAACGGTACCGAACTCGCCATTGC
>JAIFMW010000099.1 GCA_020048105.1 Deltaproteobacteria bacterium
CTGGATGAAAATCAGGAGGTCTTTGCCTTCCTGTCCTCCGCGGGCAAGAAGTACGGCATCGGCTTCTGGAAGCCGGGCGCGGGCATCATCCATCAGGTGGTGCTGGAAAACTACGCCTTCCCCGGTGGCTTGATGATCGGCACCGATTCCCATACGCCCAATTCGGGTGGTCTTGGCTTCATGGGCGTGGGCGTTGGCGGCGCCGATGCGGGCGAGGTGATGGCTGGCCTCGCGTGGGAAGTTCTGCATCCCAAGCTCATCGGCATCAAGCTCACAGGCCAGCTCTCGGGTTGGGCCTCTTCCAAGGACGTGATTCTCAAGATTTGCGGCCTGCTCACGGTGAAGGGCGGCACCAACAAGATCGTGGAATATTTTGGCGATGGCGCCGAGAGCCTAAGCTGCACCGGGAAGGCCACTATCTGTAACATGGGCGCCGAACTGGGTGCCACCAGTTCGGTATTCCCCTTCGATGCCAAGATGGCGGCCTACCTGAAAGGCACCAACCGCGCCGATATTGCTGAATTGGCGGCCCAGCAGGGCGATCTCTTGCGGGCCGACCCCGAGGTGCTGGCCGAGCCTGCGAAGTATTTCGATGAAGTGATTGAGATCGATCTTTCCACTCTGGAACCCCAGGTGGTGGGACCTCACACACCTGATCTGGCCCGGCCCATTTCCGCCATGGCCGCTGAAGCCAAGGCCAAGGGCTATCCCATGGAACTGCGGGCAACGCTCATTGGCAGTTGCACCAATGCCTCGTACGAAGACCTTAGCCGAGCCGCCAGTTTGGCGCGTCAGGCCCTGGCCGCGGGTCTCAAGGCCAAGGTGCCACTCTTCATTTCACCCGGTTCCGAGCGGGTGTATCGCACCATGGTGCGCGATGGTTTCCTAGAAACCTTCCAGCAGATGGGCGCCATCGTGCTCACCAATGCCTGCGGGCCCTGCATCGGCCAGTGGCATCGGTCCGATGCCGTGCCTGGGCGGGCCGATTCCATCATCAGCACCTTCAATCGCAACTTCCCGGGTCGAAACGATGGTGTGATGGAAACCCATTCCTTCCTGGCCGGGCCCGAAGTGGTGATGGCCTACGCGTTTGCGGGGAGCTTTGCGGTGGACCCAGTCCATGGCGAGTTGGAGGGTGGCTTCCGCTTTGCCCCACCCCAGGGCGATGAGCTCCCGCCCAAGGGCTTCGCTTCGGGTGACGATGGCTTTGTGGCCCCTGCGGAGAACGGCGATGCCATTACTGTTGAGATTGCGCCCGATAGTGAGCGCATCAGCCTGCTGGCACCCTTCCCGAAATGGGATGGCGAGGATTTTGAACAACTGCCATTGCTCTTGAAGACCAAGGGCAAGACCACCACGGACCACATTTCACCTGCGGGGAAATGGCTGCGTTTCCGGGGGCATCTGGATCGCATCAGCGACAATATGTTCCTGGGTGCGGTGAATGCCTTCACGGGTGAAGCGGGGAAGGGCATCAATGTCGAAACAGGAGAAGGGGGCCTGACCTTTGCCCAGATCGCGCGGCAATTCAAGGCCAAGGGGCTCGGTTCCGTTGTGGTGGGTGATGAAAATTATGGAGAAGGCAGCAGTCGCGAACACGCGGCCATGTCGCCCCGGTATTTAGGAGTTAAGGCTGTCATCGTGCGGAGCTTCGCCCGCATTCATGAAACCAACCTGAAAAAGCAGGGCATTCTGCCGTTGGTTTTTGTGGATCCTGCGGAATGGGAGAAGGTCGAGGCCACGGATCGCATAAGCATCGTGGGGCTCGGGGACTTGGCACCCGGTAAGCCGGTAACCGTATGGCTTCAAAAAGTGGATGGTAAGGTGGTCAATATTCAGACCAAGCACAGCCTGACCGAAAAGCAGATTGAGTGGTTCAAGGCGGGTTCCGCCCTGAACGCAGTCGGCAACGCGTAAAGCATCCTCAGCGGAGACACCCATGGCCAACCCAGCAAAAGTGGAAGTAGATGGCAAAGTCTTCGAGTTCCCGGTCATCGAGGGAACCGAGGGTGAGAAAGGCATCGATGTGCGCGATCTGCGCGCCAAGACGGGCTACATCACCTACGACGAGGCCTACGGAAATACCGGAAGCTGTCAGAGCAAGGTGACCTTCATCGATGGTGAAAAGGGCATTCTCCGCTACCGGGGCATTCCCATCGAGGAACTGGCCCACGGTTCAACGTTTGTTCAAACGGCCTACCTTTTGATTTTTGGGAAGCTGCCCACCGAGGCCGAACGGCAGCATTTCTCGGGCCTTTTGACCAAGTACCAGATGATCCACGAGGATATGAAATTCCATTTCGAGGGTTTCCCCTCGGGCGCCCATCCCATGGCCATGCTCTCGGCCATGATCAACGCTGCGGGGTGTTTCATTCCCGAAGTGATGGGACGCTACGATCCGGCGGTCTTCGAACACCAAGCGGCGCGACTCATTTCCCAGGTCCGCACCCTGGCTGCCTACGCCTACCGCAAGTCCATGGGGTTGCCCAGCATCTACCCCAAGCGGAAGTACATGTACACCGAGAATTTCTTGCACATGATGTTCTCGGAACCCGACGAGGACTATCACCTGAATCCTGCCGTGGTGGATGCTCTTGATCTGATCTTCCTGCTTCATGCGGATCATGAGCAGAACTGCTCCACCTCCACCGTGCGCATGGTGGCTTCCAGCAAGGCCAATTTGTTCGCCAGCGCCTCGGCGGGTGTCTGCGCCCTTTGGGGTCCGCTTCACGGCGGTGCCAACCAGGCCGTGATCGAGATGCTGGAAGAAATCCAAATTCAGGGCGACGACGGTAGTCGCTTCCTGGAGCGCGTGAAGCAGAAGGATGGTCACGCCAAGCTCATGGGCTTTGGCCACCGGGTCTACAAGAACTTCGACCCTCGCGCCCAGATCATCAAGAAGGCCTGCGACGAAATGCTTGGCAAGCTGGGCATTCACGATCCTCTGCTCGATATCGCCCTAAAGTTGGAAGCGACCGCCCTCAAGGATCCCTACTTCATCGAGCGCAAACTCTATCCCAACGTGGATTTCTACAGCGGCATCATCCTGAAGGCCATTGGTATTCCCACTGAGATGTTCACCGTGATCTTCGCCATCGGCCGCATGCCCGGCTGGATCGCCAATTACAAGGAAGTGGCTGAATCCGGTGATAGCCGCATCTACCGCCCCCGCCAGATCTACCAGGGGCCAATCCAGAATCCCTACGTGCCCATCGAACAGCGCTAAACGTTTTTCCGCTAAAAATCCGAGGGCGTGCCCTCGGATTTTTTATAGGTGAAAATATTCTCGACCAAAATGGTATGGTAATGGTTTGTGGGGAGCAATGATGGGCAATTATCCTGAGCATATGGTGGCGCCGCTGCGCGAAGAACTCGTGCAGGCGGGCTTTTCCTCACTGATGACGCCAGAGGAAGTGGATACCGCGCTCGGGCGCCCTGGTACCACACTCCTGGTTTTGAATTCCGTGTGTGGCTGTGCGGCGGGCACGCTGCGTCCTGGCGTGCTCGAAGCCGTTCAGGGTCGCGGGCTGAAGTTTGATCATCTCGTGACCGTGTTTGCAGGCATGGAAACCGAAGCGGTGCGGCGCGTGCGCGAGCATTTCGGAACGCTGGCTCCTTCTTCCCCCAACGCGGCGATCTTTCAGGATGGCAAGCTAGTGTTCCACATGGCCCGCAGCATTTTCGAAGGCCATTCGCCAGCCCAGATTGCCGATCAGCTTGAACAGGCGCGCGGCGGGCAGTGAAGCCTAGACTTCCTTGGATCGAGGAGTCGAAGCATGAGCAATCGAGTTGTTTGGGTCGACATTCCTGTATTCGGTGTTGATCGTGCCATCCAGTTCTACTCAGCCGTCATTGGCGAGCCGATTGCGAAAGAAGGCGGTGAAGGCTACCCCTTTGGTCTGCTTCCCCACGCGGGGGTGGCCATAAATGCTCCAGGGAGTTAATCCAGGATGACTGGAGTAACTCCCTGAGGCCTTGTGCCCTTCCTCACATCTGGAACGGAGGAATGGCTATTCGAAATTGTTCAATGTCCCTAATCGACCCAGGGCTCGCCCACGGGCAGCAGGTTTCGGCCCGCCAGGTCGTGATAGATGATGTGAGCCATGATGTAAAAGGCACTGAAGGCGCAGAGCATAAGCACGTAGCCAGCCACCTTGGTGAGGGCAGGGAAACCAAAATGGGCCAGATCCAACAGGATGAAGCCGATGAGCAGAAGCGAAAAGGTCAATGCGAGAGCCTTGCTGATGCGCAAGCTGCCGATCCAGAGGATTACCGTAAAGATCGTGAAGGCCACCAAGAACCAGCCGATGTCCGTGGTGCTGCTTTCGAAGATTTTGTAGCGATTGCCCATGAGGATCAGGGCAAAGGAAATCCAAAAGGCTCCATAGCCGGTGAAGGCGCAATAACCAAAGTTATTGCCCGTCTTCATCTCCTGGAGACCCGCCACGAGCTGTGCCAGGCCGCCGAACACGATGGCCAAGGCCCAAACTGGTCCAACGCCGCACCAGCCTACGTTATGAAACTGCAACATGAGGGTGGTCAGAGCGAAGCCAGCAAGACCCACGACCGCCGGATTTCCAAGTTTTGGTTGAGACATGACAGCCCTTTCGCCATGCGCGAGAGTCGCGCAGAGAATTGATGAATCGATCTGTTCGGTACGATTCGGTCGCGGGTGACAGGCATGACTCAAAAAGGCAAAGCCCCGTCCCGCGCAGTTTTGAGTCTACTGCCTGGATGGTGAATACCCAAGGCTACGTGGGGAAGCTGTGCCAATTGGCATATTGGAAAGTAAAACAATGACGGCTCCAACGTGTGGGCTGTTTTCCCATTACCAAAATTTGTCTTGACACATCCGAACAACGATATAACTTTATGGTTGAAAGGTGAGCGACATGACAACCATCCACATCGGCGATCAGATCATCAACGAAGTTAGTCAAATCTTCGGCTCCCTTGGGGACGTGTCCCGCCTGAAGATTTTGAGGACCCTCTTGGAAGCCGATGAGCCGCTCTGCCAGGGCAGCTTGGTCGAAAAGACTGGTCTCTCCCAAGCAAATGCAAGCAAACATTTGGCTTTGCTGGTACGCGTTGGTTTAGTTGCCCGAGAGCAACAAGGGAATCTCGTGTTTTTCAAACCCGTTCGTCCTATTGTCGACAATGTCTGTGATCTTGTCTGCGGTCATGCGACCGCACGCATCCAGGATGCCTACCGTTCTTTGGCTTGAGTTTTTTTGAATAGGAGTATTCCTTTATGGTTGATCACTTGAGGTATCTGGTGCCCATGGCCACCCTGGTCTTGCAGGCTCAAGCTCCCCTGAGCATCCAGGAAGCCATCCAAACTGCTTGGACCAAGCAGTCGGGTCTACAAGCGGGTGAGGCCATGGTCGCCAAGGCTCGGGCCGAAGCCGAAGCCATGCGTTCCCTGCGCCTGCCTTCCGCCACACTGGGGGTGGGCTTCATGCGCACCGACGAACCCATGATGGCCTTTGGCACCAAGCTCGATCAGGCCCGCATCGCCCAGATGGATTTCATGCCTTCGAAGCTGAATCATCCCGATGCGATCCAGGGCACCGGTGCCACCCTGACCCTGAATCAGCCCCTTTATGCTGGTGGGCGCCTGGATGCTGCCCGGCGCGCTGGGGCCGCGATGGCTGGTGCCGAAGGGGCCACCCAGGGGCATCGAAAACAGCAGGTGGCCTACGCCATTTCCCAGGCTTACTTCGGCGCCCAGGTAGCCGAGCAGGCTGTGAGGTATGCAGAGGACACGCTGAAACAGGCCATTGAGACTGACCGGTTCGTGCAGGCTCGGGTGGAACAGGGTTTGATGTTGAAGTCTGAAGGAGATCGCACCAAGGCTTACCGTGCCCAATCCGAAGCCGGAGTCGTGGAAGCCAAAGCCCGCGTGGCCTCGGCGCGTTCAGGCTTAACGCTTTTGCTGGGCACGGATGTCACGTCCTCAACCCTGAGCACGCCGGTGGACAGCACCGCCAGTGAGGCTTCGACGTCGGGCCTGCGTGGGGATCTCCAGGCCGCGCGCCAGCAATCCCAGGCCGCCTTGGAAGGCGTAAAGGCCGCCAAAGGAAGCCTGAAGCCCGAGGTCGGCCTTCAGTTGACTGCCGGAACCATGCGGCAATCCTGGAATACCGGTGGCAGTTGGACCACCGCCAGCCTGGGCGCGAAGTGGACCTTCTCCTTTGCGGATACCCAACGCGTAAGTGCCGCCCGTGCCCAGGCTCGCGCCGCGGAGTTCAATGTGAAGTGGCAGGAGGCCGTGGCCAGCCGCGAGGTGGAAGAAGCTCGTCGGGCCATCCAGACCGCGGAATCCAAGATTGCCTTTGCCAAGACGGCCGTGGAGGCCTCGGAATCCGTGCGCGCCATCCGCACCGCTCGTCATCGCGAAGGACTGGTGCCTTTAGTCGAGGTCCTCGACGCCGAGAGCAGCTTGACCGGCGCCCGCACCCTCTTGCTCGCCAGCCAGCTTGAACGTCGCCTGGGTCAGGCCCAGCTTGCCCTTGCCCTTGGTCAACCCATCGAAAACGTGAAGGAGTAACCCATGAAGCGCATTCTTTTCCTGTCTTCCCTGACCCTCGTTCTGGTGGGCGTTGCCTGCAGCAAGCACGAAGAATCCAAGACCATTCAACTGCCCACCGCAAAGGTGCGCCTTGCCCTGGAAGCCGATGCCAACCAGGCGGGTTGGGTCGCCGTCACCTTGAACGCTACGCAGCGGGCCACGCTTGCCACGCGGCTGGCGGCTTCCGTTAAGAAAGTTTTTGTGACGGAAGGTCAGCATGTGGCGGCCGGTGCGCTCTTGGTGAGCCTCAGCGATGACGATCTCCAGGGCGGCTTGAAGGCGGCGGAAGCGGCCGTGGCCGCAGCTACCACCCAGGTCCGACGCATCGAAAACCTGGCCAAGCAGAACGCTTCCATTCAAGCCGAAATGGATATGGCCACGGTGCAGTTGGCCCAGGCCAATGCGGCCCTGGCAGGTGTGAAGGCCAATATCGCCTACACCCAGATTCGCGCTCCCTTTGCGGGCGTGGTGCAAACCCGCCGCGTCAACGAAGGCGACTTTGTGGGGCCAGGAATGCCCCTGATGGAAGTGGAAGGGCAGGGTGCCATGGAATTCACCGGCAGCGTTTCCGAGACGGAAGCCAAGGGCCTAAAGATCGGCCAGAGCATTCCCTTTGAAGTCGAAGGCAAGACCGGCCTCGCCCAGATCACGGGTCTCTCCACGGGCGGCGATCCCACGTCGCATCGGGGCAGCATCCGTGCTCGCGTCGCGAAGGGTGGTGAAGGCCTTCGTTCCGGCGCCTTTGGTCGGTTGAAAATGGCCGGTGGCGCATCCAAGATCGCTTCCGAAGAACGCTTTGTCGCTAAGAGTTCCCTGGTCCAGCGCGGCGAATTGAATGGCGTTTTCATCGTCAAGGACGGCAAGGCCGAATTGCGCTGGCTTTCGCTGGGCGAGCCCCAAGGTGACCGCATCCCCGTGCGAGCCGGGTTGGCCAAGGGCGAACAGGTGATCGATGCTCCCGGCGACCTCAAAGATGGCCAGCCCGTAGCCGTCGAGAAATGACCATGCAATCAAAAAATATTGCTCAATCACAGGTGAAACGCTATGTCCAATCCTGATCCCAATAACTCAGACTCAAAGCTAGGGCTGGCGGGGAAACTCGCTAAATCCTTCCTGCGCAGCAAACTCACGCCCCTGCTGGTGGTGGCCTCTCTGATGCTGGGCCTTTTGGCGGTGGTGCTCACGCCCCGAGAAGAAGAGCCTCAGATCATCGTGCCCATGGTGGATATCTACGTGCCCATGCCGGGTGCGAGCCCCAAGGAGATCGAAAGCCAAGTGACCACACCTCTGGAAAAGCGCCTTTGGGGCATTTCCGGCGTGGAATACCTCTACAGCACCAGCATGCCCAACGTGGCCATGATCACCGTGCGCTTCAAGGTGAACGAGCCCCAGGAACCAAGCCTGGTCAAAATCCACCAGGAACTGGCGGCCAATCTGGAACTGCTACCGAGCGGCGCCATGAAGCCCATCGTGCGCCTGCTCACCATCGACGATGTGCCCTTTCTGGGCTTGACCCTGCATGCTCAGAATCAGACCCCAGGGCAATTGCGCGGCATTGGCGAAGCCTTGGCCCGGGAACTAGGAACCGTGGCCAACACGGCCCAGGTCAAGGTCATCGGCGGAGCCAAGCGCATGGTGCGCATTGAGCCCGATCCCGAAAAGCTCCGCGCCCTGGGCATGAGTCTGGGCGAACTGCAGCCAGCCCTTCAGACCGCTGAAAGTCAATTGCCCGCAGGGGCGCTGGTGGATCGCAATAAACGCACGGTCTTGGAAGCCTCGGGTTTTGTGCTGGAAGCTTCTGAGCTCAAGCGCCTCGTCGTTTCCGTCAAGAACGGCCGACCGATCTATTTGGGCGATGTGGCCCGCGTGTCCGATGGCCCTGATCCCGAACCCCCCATCGTGCTCTATGGCACGCAAAGCGGTGGTTTCGATCCGGCGGTGACGGTCACGCTCTCCAAGCGCACCGGCAGCAATGCCACCGAACTGGCCGATGCCGTGCTGAAGAAGGTAGGGGCCCTGCGTGGCACCCTGATTCCCAACGATCTCAAAGTAACGGTGACTCGCAACTATGGCGAAACCGCAGGCGACAAGAGCAACGAACTCATCGAGCATTTGCTGATTGCGACCCTCAGCGTGGTGGCCCTGATTGGCCTAGCCATGGGCTGGCGCAGTGCCGTGGTGGTGGGCACCGCCGTGCCCGTGACCCTGGCCCTGACGCTGCTCATTTCCTACCTGTTCGGGTATACGCTGAACCGTGTCACGCTCTTCAGCCTCATCTTCTCCATCGGTATCTTGGTGGATGACGCCATCGTGGTGGTGGAGAATATCCACCGGCATCTCCACCTTCCGGGTCCGCCCCGCAGTTTTGCCAAGATCGTGGTGGATGCCGTCGATGAAGTCGGCAACCCCACCATCCTGGCCACCTTCGCCGTCATCGCCGCCATTCTCCCCATGGCCTTTGTGCGCGGCCTCATGGGCCCCTACATGCGGCCCATCCCCGTGGGCGCCAGCGTGGCCATGCTCTTCAGCTTGGTCATCGCCTTCGTCATCAGCCCTTGGGCCAGCCTCAAGATCTTTAAGCACGAAGCCCACCTGCCGGAAATCGACCCCAGCGGCCTGCATCCCGCCACCGAAGAAAACTCAGCCCCTCAGCCTCTCCATGGGATGGAATCTGAGACCACGCTGTCCGATGAAACAGCCCCGGATTCCTGGAGCACCCGTCTCTATCGACGCATCATGCGCGCCCTACTTTCCAGTGCCAAGGTGCGGTGGGGCTTCTTTGTAGGCGTGCTCTTGCTGCTGGGCGGAGCCATGGCTCTGGTGGGTTTTGGGGCCGTCAAAGTCAAGATGTTGCCCTTCGATAACAAATCAGAATTCATGGTGCAGCTCGATCTCCCCGCGGGCACGCCCAAGGAAGATGCCCTGGTTCTGGGCCAGACCGTGGCCCGGCGCCTGCTGCAGGAACCCGTGGTTCGTGATGTCCAGGTCTATGCGGGTGAAGCTGCCCCCTTCACGTTTGTGGGCATGGTGCGCCACAGCTTCTTGCGCCAAGATGCCCAGATGGTGGATATCCAGGTGAACCTGGTGGGTAAGGGTGACCGCAAAGAACAAAGCCACGCCATTGCCGTGCGGTTGCGGCCCGAATTGAGCAAGCTGTCCATGCCACAGGGCACTCGACTGAAAATCGTTGAAATTCCTCCGGGTCCGCCGGTCATGGATACCCTGGTGGCCGAAGTCTACGGCCCCACCGAAGCCGAGCGTGTGCGCTTCGCGGGTGAAGTTGAAACGATCTTCCGCAGTGTGGAAGGCGTGGTGGATGTGGATTCCACGCTCAATCCAACCAGCCCCAAGATCAGCCTGGTTCTGGATCGGGAGAAGGCCGCGCTCCACGGCGTCGCCCCAGCCCATGTCATTCAGACGCTCTACATGGCCGGTAATGGCCACACCGCTGGCAGTTTCCATGTGCAGCGCGGTTCCACCCAGGTGCCCGTAATCATTCAATTGCCCAGCAATCAGCGGCAGCGCCTGGACCAGATGCTGCAGATGACCGTGCCCGGTGCACGCGGTTTAGTGCCCCTTGCCGAGCTGGTACGAGTGCAGGAAGGGCGCGAAAATGCGGCCATCTTCCACAAGAACCTGATGCCCGTTTCCTATGTCTTTGGCGATCTGGCGGGGGTCATTGAAAGCCCGGTCTATGCACTGGCAGCCCTCAACAAAAAGATCGACGGCCTGAAGGGAACTGCGGGTCAGCCCGTGGCGCGCCTGGGCCTAGCCCATCCCGAACACACCGAGAACCTCGTGATGAAGTGGGATGGCGAATGGCACATCACCCTGGAAGTCTTCCGCGATCTGGGCATTGCTTTCGCCGCGGTGTTGATCCTCATCTACATCCTTGTGGTGGGTTGGTTCGAGAGCTTCCAGGTGCCTTGGGTGATCCTGGTGCCCATCCCGCTTTCGCTGATCGGCATCATTCCCGCTCACGGTCTCATGGGTGCCTTTTTCACCGCCACCAGCATGATTGGCTTCATCGCCGGTGCGGGCATCATTGTTCGCAACAGCATCATCCTTGTGGATTTCATCGAGCTGAAGTTGAAGGAGGGTATGCCCTTGGCCCTCGCGGTGGAAGAAGCCGGTGTGGTGAGGTTCCGCCCCATGCTCCTTACCGCCAGCGCCGTGCTGGTGGGCAGCGCCATCATGCTCGCCGACCCTATTTTCCAGGGCCTTGCCATCAGCCTGATGGCTGGTGAAGTGGCAGCCACGTTGCTCTCCCGCATCGCCGTTCCCGTCCTCTACTTCCTCGTCGCCCGGCGCGGTCGCGCAGCCCTGCTGCAGCGGGAGGCACAGCGAGAAGACGGGAATTAAAAACAAAAAAAGATAGCCACAAAGAACGCAAAAAACACAAAAAGTATCAACCTGTTGCGATCCGGTTTTCCCCCTTTTCTTGTTCACTGTCTTTCGCCTTTCTTTGTGTTGTTTGCGTTCTTTGTGGCCAATTCCTTTTCCTCTTTTTAATCGCTTACCCACTCCCAAGGAGCTTCCATGAACGTTGATCGCATCGTCCACTCCGCCGCTGGCACCATGATCCTCGCCAGTCTTGCCCTGGCTCACTGGCATAACCCCAACTGGCTTTGGCTCACAGTCTTTGTGGGGGCCAACCTCTTGCAAAGCGGGCTCACCAACTGGTGCCTGCTGTCGAGCATCCTGGCCAAGCTGGGGGTGTCCACTCAGGGCGCCTGTGGTGTGAAGTAATGGTCTTGCCCTTTGATCTCAAACGCGTGGTCATCGGCGTTGTCATTGGGGGTGCTCTCGGTTTTGGGTACCACAAGCTGATCGGCTGCCGTACCGGTGCCTGCCCCCTTACTGCCACACCCCTGCGCGCCATCACCTATGGCGTAGTCGTCAGCCTTCTCTTTACCCTGGCTGGGTGCAAGAAATCCGGCTCTGCCACTGCCCAGGCCGCCAACCCCGAACCTTCGACCAAGGAGTCCACCATGTCCAACATCTCAAGCGTTATCCATCTCACTTCCGGTGCCTTCGAAAAGGTAAAGGCCCAAGACAAGCCCGTGATCATCGACTTCTGGGCCCCTTGGTGTGGCCCCTGCCGCACCCAGGGCCCCATCCTGGATCAGGTTTCCATCCAGATGGGCGACCGCGCCATCGTGGCCAAGGTCAATGTGGATGAAGAACCCGCCCTCGCCGCGCCCTTTGAAGTGCAGGCCATTCCGACCCTGATCATTCTCAAGGGCGGCAAGGTTGTGCAGCGCTTCACCGGCGTGCAGCAGGCCGAGGTTTTGGTCAAGGCTCTCGAAGCCGCAGGCGCTTGAAGGGGCACCATGATTCTCGATGTGCGAACGGCCCAGGCCTTTGTCCTGGGCCGCTGAAGGGCCTCCCGACCCAATCGTGACAACTCGATCGAGTCCCCCCGCTAGATTAAATGGGTGAGCGCCGGTGGGATCCACCGCCCGGCGGGGAGGAACAGCATGCGTGAGATCGCTTCCATTCTTCGGTCTTCAGAGCTCTTCAGGGAGCTTTCCGAAGCCACCCTGCTGCAATTGGCGACCCTTGCCGTGCGTCGGAGCGTGGGGGGTGGCACCTTTCTGTTTCGCCAAGGCCAACCTCGCCAAGCCTGCCATCTCATCCTTCAGGGGCAAGTGGAGATCGTAAAGGACTCGGGCGATGGGGCGGAGCGCCTCATTCTGCTGGGACCCGGCGATACCGCAGGCGAAGGTGCCTTTCTGCATGCCAGCCAGCACACCACGTCGGCTCAGACCCTTGATAATGCGGTCCTCTTTGAATTCGATCGGGCCAAGACACTGGCGTTATTGGCCACGGATGGCCAGGCGGCAGTGGAACTCCTGAGCCGAGTGGCTCTGGTGTTGAATCGACGGTTGCTCTATGCCGGTTCCAGCCGCACCGGCCGCGAGCAGGGCTACGCCTCCGGTGCCACCCGCCCGGAGCACGATTTATTGGGCGATGCGGAGGTTCCGGTAGACGCGCTATTTGGGGTGCAGACCCTGCGCGCCATGCAGAACTTCCCGATTACCGGAATTCCGCTTTCTCACTTTCCCGCCTTGTTGCGGGCCCTTGCCATGGTCAAGCAGGCCGCAGCCCGCACCAACGGACGCTTGGGCTTGCTGGATCCCCGTATCGCTGATGCCATCGATCAGGCCAGCCAAGAGATCATCAATGGCCATTGGCACGGCCACTTTCTGGTGGACATGGTGCAAGGTGGGGCAGGCACTTCCACCAACATGAACGCCAACGAAGTAATCGCGAACCGCGCCCTGGAACTGCTCGGCCACAAGCGCGGTGACTATGCGTTCTGCCACCCCAATGATCACGTCAACCTGGGTCAGAGCACCAACGATGTCTATCCCACCGCCGTGCGGCTGGCCACGATCTTCATGCTGCGTGGCCTGCTGGGCTCCCTGGAAAAATTAAAAATCGCCCTGCATGCCAAGGGCGGTCAGTTCCGGGATGTCATAAAGATGGGTCGTACCCAGTTGCAGGATGCGGTGCCCATGACCCTGGGCCAGGAGTTTGAAGCCTTTGCTGTCACCACCGGCGAGGACATCGACCGCTTGCGTGAAACGGCCCGCCTCTTTTTGGAGGTCAACCTGGGCGGTACGGCCATTGGCACGGGTATTTGCGCCGATCCCCGCTATCCCCAGGCCGTGGTGGAAGAGCTCCGCAACATCACCAAACTGGAAATGCAATTGGCCGGTAATTTGATCGAAGCCACACCCGATACCGGTGCCTTCGTGATGTTCAGTGGCGTGGTGAAACGCACTGCCGTCAAGCTCTCCAAGATGTGCAATGATCTGCGGCTGCTTTCCAGTGGCCCCCGCTGCGGTTTCCAGGAGATCAATCTGCCACCCATGCAGCCCGGATCGAGCATCATGCCTGGCAAAGTGAACCCGGTCGTGCCCGAAGTGGTTAACCAGGTGGCCTTCCATGTGATTGGCAACGATCTGACGCTGACGCTCGCCGCCGAGGCTGGTCAGTTGCAGCTCAACGTCATGGAACCCATCCTGGCCTTCAATCTCTTCCAGTCCATGCAGATGCTCAGTTCTGCGGTGAATGTACTGACCACCAAGTGCATCATTGGTATCACCGCAAACGAAGCCCACTGCCGCAATCTGGTGGAACATTCCATCGGCATCGTGACGGCAGTAATGCCCGCCCTGGGCTACAAGCGCGCCACGGAAGTCGCCACCCTCGCCCTGGAAACCGGCGTTCCCGTGCGTGAGATCATCCGCACCAAGGGCTGGCTGACCGAAGCTCAGCTGGAAGAATTGCTGAGCCCCGAAGCCATGACCCGCCCACGCCCACTCACGCTCGGCAACGGAGAATGACTAGGACAAACGGATGAAGCTGCGCTACTTTGGTCGTTCCTGATTGAACCCTAGGAACCCACCCAAAGGAGTAACCATGGCATCCCAGTGGAACTACGTTCAGAACGGCCAATCCCTGGGGCCTGTGCCTGAAGAACACCTGAAGGCCATGCTGGCTTCGGGCGCCTTGAAGTGGGATGACTTGGTTTGGCGCGACGGCATGTCCGGTTGGCTGGCTGCGAAGCAGATCCCCGAACTGGCTGCCCTTCCAGCCGTCATGGCTCCCGCTCCCATCGCTTTGAACCGCCCTGAACCGGTGGCAGCCAGCCCCTACGCTGCGCCCCGGGCCGAAACCTACAGTGCCCACCCGAGTGGTGTCTCACCCTCGATCGTGGAATTGCTGCGCCAAACGAAACCCTGGGTGCGCTTGCTGGCGGTTCTCGGTTTCATCGGCATCGGACTGATGCTGCTGGGATCCTTCGCCATGTTGGCCCTGGGTTCGACCCTCGGCAAAGGCCTTCCGATCGGGTTTGGCTTCGGGATGATGTTGGCCTACATGCTCATGGCGGGTATTCAACTCCCGGCGGTGCTTTTCCTCAATCGCTACGCCAGCCGCATCGCTTCCCTGGTCAACAGCAATTCCCCGAGTGATCTGGAAGAGGCCCTTGCCGCCCAGAAATCCTTCTGGCGCTACATCGGCATCCTGACCCTGATCCTGCTCTGCCTTTACGCCTTGATCATCGTCGTTGTGATCATCGCGGGCGTGGCGGGTTTCGCAGGCAAGATGGGGTAGGATTTTCTTTATAGCTGTTTCAGCACTAGCAATAACGGGGGCCGAAAGGCCCCCGTTGTTAAGTCATTGCCACTGACTGAAATCAGCAACCCGCAAGAAGGTATTGCGCAATCGATGCAGCAGCGAAAGCCGCGCGGCGCGCAGCGGGGCGTCTTCGCATTTCACCATCACGGAATTGAAGAAGGCTTCCAGGGGTTGAGCTAGTTCCGCAAGGCTGGCGAGCAGGGCAGGGTAATCGGTGGTGGCTTCCAGGTGGCCGAGGGTTCCGGCCAGGGCCTTTTCTTCATCCTGCTGCAGCACCGCGCCATCGAAGGCATCCACAGGCGTTTCGTCTTTCAGGATATTGCCGATGCGCTTGGCGCTCTGCGCTAAGGAGGCAAAGCGGGCATCCTCGGCGAAGGTCGAAAGGGCCTCGCAGCGGGCCTTGAGGTCGGTCAGGTCCGACCAGCCCGTGGCCAGGGCCGAACGTCGCGCCGCACCGGGGTAGCCGACCACTTCCAACTGATAGGCCACGCGATCCCGGAAGAAGGCCAGCAGAGCCTCGCGGGTTTCCATTTCGGGTTTGGTGGCCTTGGCCTTGAGCACTGCAAGGCTCAGGTCCAACAGCGTTTCAATG
>JAIFMW010000216.1 GCA_020048105.1 Deltaproteobacteria bacterium
ACCGCGGTGAAAGACCTCAAAGGCGTCAAGATGTTCGCCTGGTCCGGGGATCCTGTCGCCGTCAAAGCCTGGGTGGCTGCGGGTTTCCAGCCAGTGGTCATTTCTTCGGTGGATATCCTGCCTTCCCTTTCCACCGGCATGATCGAAGGTTTCGGCGCCACCCCCATCGCCGCCTTCACGGCCCGCTTCTACGATGCCGCCAAATACATGCCCGACCTCTCCTGGGGCCATATGCCCGGTGGCACGGTTGTGACCAAAGCCGTATGGGATAAGATTCCGAGCGATGTTCAAGGCAAGCTGCTGGCCATCTCACGGGAAGTGGGCGCCAAGGTCAATGCAGAAGTGAAGCGCATGAGCGATGATTCCCTAGAGCAGATGAAGAAGAACGGCCTCAAGGTGATCCGCCTGAAAGACTCCGAACGCAAGGCCTGGTTCGATATGGCCGAACGCACCTGGCCCTTGGTTCGCGGTGGCATGGTGCAGGCGGCGGATTTTGACGCCGTCAAGAAGGTGCGAGATGAATTCCGCGCCCAGAAGGGCAAGAAGTGAAGGGCTTCTTCCGCAAGGCCATCCACGGATTCGAGAAGGGCTCCGTCATCATCATTCTCCTAGCCATGATGGTGCTCCCGGTGCTGGAAATGGCCTCCCGCTGGTTCCTGCATACGGGCATCCCCGGGTCCATGCTCTACACCCAGCAGCTCACGCTCTGGATCGCCTTCCTGGGTGCCCTTTTGGCCGCTGCCAGTGGCCGGCATCTCTGCCTTGCCACGGGCGACTTGATTCCCGGGGTTGCGTTCAAGCGCTTCGCAGGCACCTATGCGGCCGCACTATCCGTGGCGGTCTGCGCACTGCTGGCGGTGGCATCCGCCCGTATCGTGCAAATCGATATCGCCGTGGCCCGCTTGCTACCCGGTGGCATTCCCGAGTGGTGGAGCGAACTGGTCATGCCCGTAGCCATGGGGCTTACGGCGCTGCGCTTTGCCTGGAAGACCTCCGATAAATGGGCCTGGAAACTGGCCGCCCTTCTCCTTGGAGCCGCCTTAGTGGCCCTGGGTTTCCTGGTGAAGGATCCCCACGCCCTGTTGTGGCCGGGAGCCTTGGCGCTGCTGGTGGGTATTTTCCTCGGCACCCCCGTATTTGTGGTGATGGCGGGCCTGGCCATGCTGCTGTTCTTCGCCGATGGCACTTCCATCAGCGCCGTGCCCACGGAAACCTACCGCTTAGTGGCTTCCGCGACCCTGCCCGCCATTCCTTTGCTCACCGCCGCGGGCTATATCCTGGCCGAAGGCGGAGCCTCCAAGCGCCTCCTTCGCTTAGCCGATGCGGTGCTGGGCTGGGCACCGGGCGCCGTGGCCGTCATGGTGACCTTGGTACTGGCGGGCTTCACCGCCTTCACCGGCGGCTCAGGCGTCACCATCCTGGCTCTGGGTGGCCTGGCCCTGCCCATGATGATTTCGGAAAACTATCCGGAGGATTTCAGCCTGGGTCTCGTGACGTCATCAGGGTCCTTGGGCCTGTTGTTCCCACCCAGCCTGCCAGTAATTTTATACGCCGTGGTGGCCGCCTCCAGTGTGGAAGATCTCTTCATCGCTGGCTTTCTACCGGGCCTCCTCCTGGTGCTCGTCATGGCCTTCTATGGCCTGGGCATGGGTATCAAGCATCGGGCGCCACGCCATCCCTTCCAGCTGAAGGAAGCCTTCCGCGCACTCTGGAATGCCAAATGGGAATTGGCCATTCCCGTGATTGTGATGGCCTCGGTCTTCACGGGTTTCGCCACCATGGTCGAAGCAGCCGCTTTGGCCCTGCTCACCGCAATCATCTCCCAGGCTTTCATCTTCAAGGATCTGCATTGGCGCAAACAGCTGCCCGAGACCTTGGCCAAGAGCGGCTCCCTGGTGGGCGCCGTGTTGATTCTGCTGGGTGTGGCCATGGGCTTAACCAGCTACCTGGTGGACGCCGAAATCCCCGCCGCCGTGATCGCCTGGACCAAGCTGCACATCCAGTCCCCCGTGGTCTTTTTGCTGATGCTCAATGCCGCCCTGCTGGTACTGGGGAGTGTGCTGGAAATCTATTCCGCGATCATCATCCTGGCCCCGCTGCTGGCACCCCTAGCGCTCGCCTACGGCATCGATCCGCTGCACCTTGGCATTATTTTCCTGGCCAACATGGAATTGGGTTTCCTGTTCCCACCCATGGGCCTAAACCTGATCCTGGCATCCACGCGCTTTGGCCGCCCCTTGGCGCACCTCTACAAGGTGACCCTCCCCTTCCTGCTGATCCGCACCGCCGTGGTGATAGGGATTACCTTCCTGCCTATGCTGAGTGTTGGCGTGCTGGCCAAGGTCAAAGCGTGGCGGGCGAAGCCTACCGTTTCCACGGTGGTGCCGGAGGCTTCACCCATTCAGCCTTAGGGACATAA
The DNA here is from genome assembly GCA_020048105.1 of Deltaproteobacteria bacterium. GTDB lineage: Bacteria > Acidobacteriota > Holophagae > Holophagales > Holophagaceae > JAYREN01. Next base: position 2,420 of record JAIFMW010000216.1, read on the forward strand.
TCGGAAAGGAAAGATAGCGGCCTCTAAGTTCAACAGGGCTGCAGTAGGGCGAACGCGCCGACTAAGGCTCTGTACGGTGTGGGATATGGCATCTGTACCTGTTCAGGAAGATTGAGGTAGCCGATTCTTTTGGTACCAATCCCTCGAATGGAGAAAGCCATGCTTAGTCAAAGCAGCAACGTTGGTTCATCCATGCATTCTAAAATGGCACTCCGCTGGCGATTCGGCATGAGAGCCGGTTTGATGGGACTCACTTTGGTTTTCTTTGCCGCGTGCGGTGGGAAATCCACCCCAACCGACCCTCCCACGCCACCCACGCCCGTGGCTCCATCAATCACCACCCAACCCCAAAATCAGTCGGTGCTTTCCGGGCAGACGGCCACCTTTACGGTGACGGCGGGTGGCACGGCGCCGCTCTCCTACCAGTGGAAGCGCGGAACCACCAACGTGGGCACCAACGCGAGCAGCTACACCACACCCGCAACAGCCACCACGGATAACAACGCCCGATTCAGCGTCGTGATCACCAATACAGCGGGGCATATCGATAGCAACGAAGCGATCCTGACGGTCACCTCCACAGTTGTTGCACCGACCATCAAGACCCAGCCCGGCAATCGTTCGGTGGCGGTGGGCCAGACGGCAACCTTCAGCGTGGAAGCCGAAGGTACGGCACCCTTCACCTACCAGTGGAAACGCGGAACCGCCAACGTGGGCAGCAACGCGGCCAATTACACCACCGCGGCGACCACGCTCACGGATAACGGCGCCAAGTTCAGCGTTGTGGTCACCAATGCGGCCGGACATATCGATAGTGCCGAAGCCACCCTGACCGTGACCGCCAGCACGACCGGCGCCACCATCGTCGATCACACCTGCACCAATCTGCCTGCGGTGCCCACGGCCTCCATCGACACCGCGAAGAGCAATCTCAAGATCGCCTATGGCCACACCAGTCACGGCAGTCAGCTCATCACCGGGATGAATGCCCTGGCCGCGAGCAGCAGCCTTTATGCCTGGAATGAGGGCGGCACCGGGGGAGCCATGAAGCTCGACGACACCGCCATGGGTGGGGATGTGGGCTACCATCCCGCTTGGGTGAATAACACCCGGGCCTACCTAGGAGCCCCCGCCGCAACCGGGCGCGGAACCCTCCATCCGGATATCAACGTCATCATCTGGTCCTGGTGTGGGCAGGCCTCGGATCGCACCCAGCAAACGATGATCGATACCTACCTGGCGCCCATGACCCTATTGGAGAGCGATTACCCCGGGATCAAATTCGTCTACATGACGGGCCACTTGGATGGCACCGGCACCAACGGCAATCTCCATCAACGCAACGAGCAAATCCGAGCCTATTGCCGAGCCAATAACAAGATTCTCTTCGACTTCGCCGATATCGAAAGCTACGACCCGAGCGGGAACGAATTCCTGAGCCGAGGGGCCGGTATCAGCGCCGATGGCTGCGCCTACACAGGTGGCAACTGGGCCGACGCTTGGCTCGCCGCCCATCCCACCGACCCACTTGCGACCCTCGCCAACGCTTGCGGTGAGTGTGCCCACAGCGAACGGTTGAACTGCATCCAGAAGGGCCGCGCGGCGTGGTGGCTCTGGGCACGATTGGCGGGGTGGAACGGGCAGTAGAACAAAATCGCAAAGGCGATTTTGTTCGTAGGGTTCGATGCAGCTCTTGGCTGTGAGGAATCGATTCAGCGCCAGAGCCCCGGCACCTGCTTGCGGCATATCTGGCAGGGTGAGCCATCGCCGCGATCAACTGAGGCGATGCCGCCCTGGGCATCCTCCATCACACATCCCGAAGTGGGGCAGTGCTCCAGTCCAAAGGTGTGTAGCACCTCGTGACGCACCACACGCCGCATGCGCTCTCGGCGAAGTTCTGAATTGGCCCCACGGGCACCAAGCCGGAACGTCGATATCACGCAGGTGCGCCCACCGAGAAGGCCCAAACCAAAGATGCCCCAATCGGGAATGGCGCCCTTGGTGGTGGAGATATCCACTTGAGTAATGCCCACTAGCTTGTGGGCTCCAGTTCCGCCCAGGCGAGCCAGAGCATCCAGCAGGCCATCGGCGCGGTAGCGATGGCGGCTCGGATAGTAGGCCGAGGCGGGCATGGGGACCGTGGGCAGCAGGATTACCTTGCAGATCATGCATGCTTCGAGATCGGTCTGAAGCTCGCGCATCAAGGTAGCATCAACGGTTCCCAAAGGTCGCAAGCCAAGGACAGGTTCGTTCGCAATTAAGGGGCCCAGGAGAAGGGATCCCAGCACCCATGTCCGCCAGCGCTGTGTTTCAAAGAAAAATCCCATGGCGCACCTTGAGCAAAGAAATCTTGAAAGAAGCGGAACTGCGAAGGATTGCGGAGGAAGGAGAATCCTCTCATGGCTGTGTATCCCTCCCCGCCAAAGCCCGTGGTACCTTGGTGAATCCACCTGGAGCGCCTATGAACACGCCTACCGAAGCCCCCAAGTCGCCGCTACGGGAAATCGTGCAGCCCTTCATCGACTTGGCGCACGCACCTCGGGCGCTGTGGGCCGTGAATTTGACGAGCTTGGTGGAAGGCTTCGTTTATTTCGGGATGCTGGCCAATCTCACGTTCTACTTCAATCAATACGGCGGATTGGGCGATAAGCAAACGGGCTGGATGGTGGGGCTGCTCACCGCAGGCATTACGATCTGCATGCTGCTCTTTGGAGGCCGCGCCGACAAATGGGGGGTGCGCCGCACCTTTCTGATTTCCATCCTGATCATGCTGGTGGGACGCAGCCTCTTGGCACTGGCGCCAGGACTTGGGCTGGCCAGTGGCGGGCTCTTCACGCCTTTCAACGCACTGGCCACCTTCGGCATTCTCTTCATCGTGCTGGGATATGGCATGTTCTACCCGGCAGGCTACGCCGCCATTCGCCAATTCACCACGCCCGCCACGGCCAGCATGGGTTTTGCAATGCTCTATGCCGTGATGAATCTGGGTGGCTGGTTGCCCACCTTCATGGCACCCGTGCGGAAGCGGTTTGAGATCAGCGGAGCGTACTGGTTTTATGTGCTCGCCAGCGCCGTGGGGCTTGTGGTGCTGTTCTTCCTCTTAAGCAAGAAAACGGAAGCAAAGGCCATCGCCGACGCCAAGGTGGCCCAGGAATCAGCAGCGCCGGTAGCTCCCTCGGAAGGCGCGATCCGCAATGCCGGCAAGGCCGAGGCAGCGCCCGCAGGGTTTTTGGCGGGCATTGCACATTGGTTAAAGAATCACCCCATCGCCGATGCCAAATTCGCGTATTTCATCTTCTGCCTGATTCCCGTGCAGACGCTCTTCGCTTACAACTACTTCATCCTGCCGCCCTATGTGAAACGGGCCTTCGCGGGAACTTGGATTGGCGACAACTACGAGGTGGCCACCCAATTCAACTCGCTGCTGATTTTCGTACTCTGCCCCATCGTGGCGGCCCTCACCGCCAAAGTGAAGGTGTACCGCATGATGATCCTGGGCACCGCCGTGATGGCGGCACCGACCTTTCTTTTGGTGCTCGGCCCCACGGTGCCGGGGCTCTTTGCGTTTCTAGTTTTAGTGGCGGTGGGTGAAGCCATGTGGCAACCGCGCTTCCTGCAATACGCCGCCGAGATCGCCCCGGAGGGCCGCACCGGCGCCTACATGGGCGTGGCCCAGTTCCCGTGGTTCCTAACCAAGATCGTAGTGCCCCTATACAGCGGTGCCGCCTTAGCCAAATGGTGTCCCGCTGAAGGTCCCGGCTCGACCGGCACCATGTGGTTGGTGTTTGGCGTGCTGGCCATGATGAGCACCGTATTACTGATCCTAGCCAAGGGCTGGTTGGGCAAGGATTTCAAGAGCAAGGCCTGATAGCCAATAGCGTTTATTTGCGGATTCAAAAGCCTTTGCGGCAAAGGGTTTCTGGGTCAAGGGCAGGATGGCCATTGCGGCGGCGTATCATGGAAAGGACTCGCTCCTTCTCAACGTCTTCCTCGAGGACCACCATGCTGAATCTCCGGCTCCCTTCCCTTGCGGTTCTGCTTGTACTGGCGGGCAACGCCTTCGCCCCGGCCGCCACGCCCGCCGTGAGAACCCACCCCGTCAAGGGCGCAAATCTCACGGGCATAGACCTCTCCGCCATGGATCGGACCCTTGCTCCCGGCGATGATTTCTACGGCTTTGCCAATGGGGCTTGGGCTCAGCGCACGGTCATTCCAGCGGATCGAGGCTCGTATGGGCTGGGAACCGAAGTGAACGAGCGCACCAATCAGCGCATCGCCGACCTTATCAAAAACGTCGCCACGGGCAAGACCAAGCCCAGCGTGGAAGCCACCAAGATCCGGGATTTCTACAGCAGCTTCATGGACGAAGCGGGCATCGAAACCCGGGGCCTAAAAGTATTGCAGCCCGCCCTGGAGCGCATTGTCCGCATTTCCAATCGTAAAGAGTTATCCCAGATCCTGGGCGATTCCCTGCGCGCCGACGTGGATGTGCTGAACGCCACCAATCTCACCACCCGCAATTTGTTGGGCCTTTGGGTAGCGCAGGATCTGAATGATCCCTCCCGCTACGTGCCCTTCCTGGTGCAGGGCGGCCTCAGCCTGCCAGACCGAGATTTCTACCTGTCCCCTGCCCCGAGCATGGAAACCATTCGGGCCAAGTATCTGACCCACATCGCCACCGTACTAAAGCTCGCCAAGATCTCGGACCCCGAAGGGAAGGCTGCGCGCATCTTCCAGTTGGAGCGCCGCATGGCGGAAGCCCACAGCAGCCGTTCAGAGACCGGCGATGTCAAAAAGGGCAACAATCCCTGGACCCGGGCGGACTTCGACACCAAGGCGCCGGGCCTGGATTGGGAGACCTATTTCACGGCCGCCGGACTAAAGGGTCAGAAGAATTTTGTGGTGTGGCAACCCAACGCGCTCATCGGCTTATCGGCGCTGGCGGGTTCCGAATCCGTAGACACCTGGAAGGATTACCTCACCTTCATGGCCTTGGATAAACACGCTTCTGTCCTCCCCAGGGCCTTCGCCGAGGAGAGCTTCGCCTTTTATGGCCAGGCCATGCAGGGCGTGCCCCAGCAGCGAGCCCGGGCCAAGCGTGGCATCGATGCCACCAGCGATGCCTTGGGCGAAATCGTGGGCAAACTCTACGTGCAACATCATTTCCCAGCGGCCGACAAGGCGCGAGTCCAGGCCATGGTCACCAATATCCTGAAGGCCTTCGAACGTCGCATCGAGGGGCTGGAATGGATGGCAGCCACCACCAAGGCCAAGGCCAAAGCGAAACTTGCGGTCATGAAGGTGGGCGTGGGCTACCCCGACAAATGGGTGGACTACAGTAAGCTCGCCATCGATGCCAAGGACATCATCGGCAACCTCGAACGCATCGAGCGGTTTGAAACCGCGCGGAATCTGCGGAAGTTGGGAAGCCCCATCGATCGTTCCGAATGGGTGATGACACCCCAGGTCGTGAACGCCGTGAATCTGCCCGCGCTGAACGCCATGAACTTTCCTGCCGGCATGCTGCAGCCGCCCTACTTCGACCCCCAGCAGCCCGAGGCCATGAACTATGGTGCCATCGGCGCCATCATCGGCCACGAAGTGAGCCATAGCTTCGATGACCAAGGCGCGCTCTTTGATTCCACGGGCAAGCTAAACAATTGGTGGACCCCGGAAGACATGGCCCACTTCCAAGCCAGTGCCGCCAAGCTGGTGACCCAATACAACGGCTATCACCCCCTGCCCGATGTGCCCGTCAACGGTCAGCTGACCCTGGGCGAAAACATCGCCGACGTGGCCGGTCTGGCCGTCTCCTTGGATGCCTTCCATCTTTCACTCAAAAAGGGCGCTGCCCCCAAGGTGCAAGGCTTCTCCGGTGATCAACAGTTCTTCCTGAGCTACGCCCAGAGCTGGCGCGAGAAGACCCGCGAACTCGTGCTGCGCCAGCAGCTCCTAACGGATGGCCACACGCCTGCCGAGTACCGCACCTATACCGTGCGCAACCTGGATGCTTGGTACGAGGCCTTTTCGGTCAAGCCCGGGCAGAAACTTCACCTCGAACCCAAGGACCGCGTAAGGATCTGGTAGCCCACTTGCCTGTTCGGAAATCGCGGTCGGCCCCGCAAGGCCTAACTCCGCATCCAAAACCTGCGCAAAGACATCGCCACGGCCACGGAGGCCTTCGATGAACGAATCAAGGGAAAAACGCCCCGGCTTGAACTCTGCCCTGACCAAAGCCGGGCAACGATCCTTGGCGTCCCTGGCGCAGACGGAAGTAGAACCCGACACAGCCCGCAAGTAGCGCCATCGCAAGCACGATTTTGTTCCGAGCTTGAATCGGACGGCCAGGGCTATCATCGTAATACGATGTCTACTCGAAAACCGGACCCACAAAAGGAGACTCCCATGCGATCCACGCTTTCGGCCCTTGCCCTTTCCTTGGTTTTTAGTGCTGCCGTAAACCTGGAAGCTGCCGAAGCTGGCTACTACCGCTTCCCCACCATCCGGGGCGAACGGGTGGTGTTCACGGCGGAGGGCGATCTCTGGTCGACCTCGCTCAAGGGCGGCCAGGCCACGCGACTCACCACCCATCCAGCGGAGGAAAACCGCCCGGCCATTTCCCTCGATGGCCGCCAAATCGCTTTCAGTGCGGCCTACGAAGGGCCCCAGGAAATCTACGTCATGCCCGTCAACGGCGGTCGGCCCCAGCGCCTGAGCTTCGATGGCGGCCCCGCGCAAGTGTTGGGCTGGACGCCCCAGGGCGAAGTGCTTTACAGCACGCAGAACGCCACGGGACCGGCCGGTCAGCGGGTTATCGTCGCAGTCCACCCCGGCACGCTGGCCCGCCGGGTGTTGCCAGTGGTCGACGCCACCGAGGCCTGCCTGGATGACACCGGCCGCACCTTGTTTTTCACGCGGCTTGGCCTGGGCGTAACCGGCGATAACGCCCGCCATTACCGCGGCGGCGCAGCGGCCGAGCTGTGGCGCTTCGACCTGGAGGGCGGCAAGGAGGCCATTAAGTTCAGCCTGGACACCCCCGCCAAACGCCCCATGTGGTGGCAGGGGCGGCTTTATTTCGTGTGTGATCGGGATGGCACGGATAACCTTTGGTCCGCCAAGGCCGATGGCAGCGAGCTTCGCCAGCTCACGCGCCATGCGGGCTGGGATGTGCGCGCCGCCAGTCTCGGCGATGGCCGCATCGTCTACCAACAGGGCGCGGATCTGCGGGTCTTCGACATCGCCCGCAACGAGGATCGGCCACTTCCCATTGAACTGACCTCCGATTTCGATCAGCAGCGGGAACGCGTGCTGCGCCGCCCGCTGGATTTCCTGAACGATGTCACCTTCGCACCCAGCGGGGAACGCGTGGTGATCACGGCCCGAGGCCAAGTGGCCGTGGCAGGATTGGGATCCGTGCGACGGGTGGAGCTGGCGCTTCCCCAAGGCAGCCGCGCCCGCAAGGCCACGCTAAGCCGCGATGGCAAATGGGTCTATGCCTTCTGCGATGCCGGTGGTGAAAGCGAACTCTGGCAGTTCCCCGCCAACGGCGGTCCCGGTGGCAAGGCCCTGACCAAGGACAAGGTGGGCCAGCGCGTGGCCCTGGAACCTTCCCCCGATGGCGCCTGGATTGCCCACACCGATAAGCCCGGCCGCCTCTACCTGCTCAATTTGGCCACGGGCGAGAACCGCCGCATCGACGAAAGCCCGGACGGAGGCTACAACGATCTCGTGTGGTCCCCCGATAGCCGCACCCTGGCCATCGTTCGACCCGACACCGATCGAAAAATGGACCAACTCCTGCTGCACAACCTGGACACGGGCAAAAACCTAACGCTCACCCGAGATAAATACGCGGCCTATTCGCCCACATTTACGCCCGATGGACGCTGGCTTTATTTCCTTTCGGACCGGAATTTCAGTGTCACCAATGGCTCGCCATGGGGCGATCGCAACATGGGCCCGCTGTTCAATCGTCGCGCCCGAATCTTTGCCCTGGCGCTTCAGGATGGCCTCCGCTTTCCCTTCAAACCTAAGAACGAATTGGACGGCACCGAATCCGAGGCAAAGGGTGGAAAGGACACCAAGGAAAGCAAGCCCGCTATCCAATGGGCTGGCCTACCTTCACGCCTCTTCCAAGTTCCCTTGCCCGGCGGCAATTACCGCGAACTGAAAACCGATGGCAAGCGCCTCTATTTCCTGGAGCGCGATGACGCCGCCGAGCCCCGCACGGCGTTGATGTCATTGGATTTCAGCAACCCAGAAGCCCAAGCCGAGCGCTTCGCTTCGGATGTGCGGGGCTATGAACTTTCGGCCGATGGCAAGAAGATCCTGCTGGTGAAGCGCGGCACCCGCGGCCTTGGTGATCTGCTGATCCTGGATTCCGGCGCCAAGGGCGCTGAAAGCCCCAAGGCCACCGTGCGCCTGGACGATTGGAATCTCTTCGTGACGCCCAAGGCCGAATGGAGGCAGATGTTCGCCGACGCTTGGCGCATGCACCGCGATCATCTCTACGATCCCCAGATGCGCGGGGTCGACTGGACCGCGATCCGCACGAAATACGAACCCCTGGTGGACCGCATCACCGACCGGGCGGAACTCAACGATCTACTGGGCCAAATGACAGGCGAAGTGGGTGCCTTGCATTCCCAGATTCGCCCCGGCGAATTGCGCCAGGCTCAGGATGGCAGCACCCCAGCCTTCCTCGGTGCGGTGCTGGAGCGGGTTGAGAACGGCTACCGCATCGCCCACATCTATCGCACCGATCCCGAACTACCCAACGAAGCCTCGCCCCTGGCGCGCCCCGAAGTGAGCGAAGGGGATGTGATCACCACGGTCAATGGTCGCCCCGCGCGCGCCACCCGAGATATCGCAGATCTTTTGCGCAACCAGGCGGGTCAGCAAACATTACTTGGAGTGGTGCGCGGCAAAGGCGAAGCCAAACAAATCGTGGTCACCCCCGTGAACGCCCAGCGTAACGGGCAATTGCGCTACACCGACTGGGAGGAAACCTGTCGCACCGCAGTCGAAGCTGCCAGCAAGGGCAGCTTGGGCTACTTGCATCTGCGCGCCATGACAGGCCCCGATCTCGAAGGCTTTGCGCGCGAGTTCTACGCCAACATCGACCGCCAGGGTCTGATCATCGATGTGCGTCGCAACAACGGCGGCAACATCGATAGCTTCATCATCGAGAAATTGCTTCGCCGCGCCTGGTCCTTCTGGACTTCGCCCGAGGGCCGAGTCTCCGGCACCAACATGCAGCAGGCCTTCCGAGGCCACCTGGTAGTGCTCATCGATGAACTCACTTACTCCGATGGCGAGACCTTCGCCGCCGCCATCAAGGCTTTGGGCTTGGCCCCGCTGGTTGGCCGCCGCACTGCTGGAGCTGGCGTCTGGCTGGGCGACCGCAACGCCTTGGTCGATGGCGGCATGGCCCGCGTGGCCGAAACCGGTCAATTCGCCACCAAGGACGGCGAATGGCTGATCGAAGGCGTGGGTGTTGCCCCCGATATCGAAGTGGTGAACCTGCCCCACGAAACCTTCCAGGGCAAAGACCGCCAGTTGGAGACGGCCATTCAGATGCTGAAGGACAAGCTGGTCAAGGAGCCCATTCCCACCCTGAAACCCAAGGCGATTCCGGCGCTGCGCAAGCCCTAGGAACCAAGAAAAAACCTAGCGGCTCGGTGAATCGATTTTTGTTTCACAGGGCCGCTAAGTGTACAAAAAGCAAAAAAAGAAACGCACCACAGAGCCACGGAGAAGAAAGAGAGCGTCAACAGGATCGGCAGGATGAACAGGGTAGGTTTTGGCGAATCGCAGTGCCCGGGCCCCGTTTGGACCGCACGCCCCGCAGAGCGGGCGGGACTGGACGCCTTGGGCTGGGAGAAGGATGCCTGCAAATCCATCCTGCCTATCCTATTTCTACGTTTTTTAGAAGCAACTTGGTCTCCCCACTTTCCATCTCATTTCTTTCTCTATTCTTCCTCCGTGCCCTCCGTCTCTCCGTGGTGAACCTTTTTTCTTCTAGCGCTGCCCCGACTACATCCTTCCACTCTGTTTTCTCTGGTCCCTCGGTCCACAGTTCACGGAATGAAACTCACCGATTCCTAACCGCCATTCGCCGATCCATGGGTTTCCCGGGGTGCGGTCGGGTCTACCTTGATCAGGTTCGCCCCAAGGAGTCCCCATGTTCCCGCCCCGCTTCGAATCGCCCCTTTCCGTTGGACGCTTGCTCATGCCAGTGGTCCTTCTCCTGGTCATTCCACAGACCGAAACGAAACTGCAGGCGCAGGAAACGGCGATCGTTTCGCTCAAGGAATTCATAACGACCGAGGTTCGCTCCCAAGGGTTCACCCTGCCGCAAAGCACCAAGGTGCATGTCTACGCCCGAGGCGGCGGGGCCAAGCGGGGAGACAACTGGCGGGACGACGGTCAGATGTTCGCCTATGGGTGGATTCTCAATGCCACTACGCGTGAAGTGGTCTGGCAAATGTCCTCGGGCAATAGCCGCCACTCCACTGTCTACAGTGTCTCGGATCAGTACATCGATCTTCCCAAGGGCAGCTATGAAGCCTATTTCAGCAACCACGGTTTTGCTCGCAATACCATTTTCTCCCGCTGGAATAACAACATCGATCGTCGGCAAATCGATCCAAACCCCAATCGTCGCAATCAGGAACGCGGCTTTTTGAGTCTGTTCGGGATGGATAGAGACTCCCAGCTCCGCATCTGGAGGGAGCGCGCCAAGAATTACGGAATGGAAATTTATACGGCCACCGCCGAAGCCCCCCAGGTGCAGACCTTCGCGGCTCCCTTGCGCTGGAAAAATATCGTGGCCGCAACCCCGACCCTTGGCGACAAGGGCCACTGGGAACAGGCCTTCGTCGTCAAAAAGCCGATCACGCTTCATATCTACGCCCTCGGCGAAGGCACCCGCAGCAACGCCATGGAAGATTTCGGTTGGATCATGGATACGAAAAGCCGCAAACGGGTTTGGGAGATGAGCAGTGACAAGGCCCAATTCGCCGGAGGCTCCACCAAGAATCTGCGCCAAGTGGAAACTATCCAGCTTCCCGCCGGGCAATACCTCGCTAGTTACTCCACCGATGATTCCCATAGCCCAGCAGACTGGAATACCGCGCCCTCTTGCGATCCGCTGATGTATGGCCTGACCCTGTCCGTGCCGAACGACGCCGACAAATCGGCCTTTGCACTCACCGAACTCAAGCCCACGGGACCGGTACTCGCGGAATTGATCCGCGTGCGCAATGACCAGGACCTAAAAACAACCTTCACGCTGAAGACCGGCCAAGCCTTGCACATCTATGCCATTGGCGAAGGCATCCGCGAGGAAATGGCCGACTTCGCTTGGATCGCAGACACCAGTGGGAAACGCGTTTGGACCATGGAAATGCAGGAAACTCGGGCCGCCGGTGGCGCCAAAAAGAACCGTCTAACCGATACCCGCATCACCCTGCCCAAGGGCACCTACACCCTGGGCTTCCAAACCGATAGTTCCCATGCTTACGGCGATTGGAATTCCAGCGCACCCACCGATGCGGAGCATTACGGTGTGACGGTGCGGAGCATCGCGGAGTAAAAGAATTCACCACGGAGGCGCGGAGAACACAGAGAAAAGAAGGATTTTTTTATCCTTTCTCCGTGTTCTCCGTGGTGATTTTATTTTCAGTTTTCACCCAACTCCGATAAGGCCGCCGAAAGTGGTGGCCCGCCGGGGCTGCTGGGATCGTGGGGCAGGCTGCCGCGCGGTGATCGAAAGTAAACGTAGGGTGTGGCATGGAGAAAATTCGATACGCGTGAAGTGTAGACATCCGCGTAGCGTTCCACCTGCCGCGCGAGGTGGCTCTTGTCGTTGCCCGCCCGGGTGAGCAACCCCCAGCGGCCGTTGGTCAGTTCCGAAGAAGCCCGCGCCAGCGGCGCAATCTCCGCGTCCAGCGTCGAAAGGCGTTCCCGGCATTCCTGAATATTGGCTTCCAGTTCCTTGGCCGTGAGATTCTGCGTCGGCCCATAGCCGCCGCGCAGACGCTGCATGGCAATGCGGGTTTGGGACAGGCGAGCCTCCAGGCCTTCCTTTTCTTCCATGCGCGCCGCCAAAACCAATTCGGCATCCTTGAAGGATTCCAACGCCGCCACTTCGGCTTCCAGTTCATGCAGCACCAGCGCCGTGCGCCAACGGAGCAGACGTTTACTCACGTGCACATCGCCAAACATGTGGTCACCCACGTAGAGAATCTGCTCCCCGGAAATGCCGAGATCCTGCTCCACCTGCACCGCGCAGCCGCCCAGGTAGGCCACGCCCGTTTTCAGAGGCCCGGTCATGGGTCGCAGCAGGCCATCCTCAGAGACCACTTCAAAGAAGGGCGCACGCTCCGTGAAGAAATCCGGCTTGCGCGCGCTGACGATCACCAGATCAAACAGCTCCCGCCACGTCATGCCTTCGGGCAGAAAACGATCGTAGGCGTACGACATCATGCGCCGCGTGAAGCTCCATTCCGAATTGGTGATCAACAACAGCTTCTTCCCCGCCGCCCGCTGATCCATCAAGGCCAGCGCGGCTTCAGGATCCAGCACCACATAGCGCTCCGGCGCCGCAGCGATTTCCTCCTTGAGTTTGCCTTCCAAGTGTTGGGCATCCACCTTGGCCCGCACCCGCCGGTAAAGATCCTCGTAGCCCTTCACTTGCGGCAGCTTGCCCTGATCCAACAACTCAACC
>JAIFMW010000009.1 GCA_020048105.1 Deltaproteobacteria bacterium
GCCTTCCACGATTTCGAAACCAAGCTCGCCAAGGAACAGAAAGAGCTGGGCTTTGATATCCGCGAAGTGACCGATGAAGTCTTCCGCAGCCGCCATAGCGTGGTCTTCGACGAAGCCGAAAACCGCATGCACACCATCAAGGCCGTCATGGTTGCGACGATGGGCTAAGGTTTTTTTCTTAGGATGTAGAAATGGGCCCGAGTTCGGGCCCATTTCTATTTGTCGTTTTTCAGGCGTTTTCGATTGCCGGGCGGCAGCGCATTTTCTTCCGTGACGACACGCTTGCCCGTGCGGGCTTCCAGTTCCTGGCGGGCATGGCGAGCGATGCCGCCGCCTGTTTTTGCGGCAGCCTTGTTTTCGGGCATGCCGGTGGCGTTCACGCTCTCGGCGATTTGGCGGGTGGAGAGTTCGGCCAGGGCCGTGAAGATCAACTCGGCCTCGGTCATGTGGTCCCGCAGATTCTGCGTGCGAAGCTGCTTTAGGTCCTTGTGGGCTTTCACGCTGATGCCGGTCCATTCTTCGTGAATCAAGTTGGTCAGAATGGCGAATTCCTGACCCTCGCGGATATCGTGATCGGCCCAGTAATCCGTAAGTTTGTTCCGGGTTTCCTGCCCAGTCATCCGCTGCTGGATCCACTTCTCGCTGCGCCCGTGCTTCTGCCATAACTCACGGGCTCGATTCAGGGCCAGCGCCGGGTCGGCCATTTCCTGCATCCGTTCATGCCCCACCTTGGCCAGCCAGAGCTTGATGGGTTCGGCTTTGGGACTGGGAACGGACTGCACAAGACGAAGCAGTGTTTCCGCCGTGGCCACATCGGTGAGGCGCTGCTTGCCATCGGTGGCGGTCATTTTCAACTGGTGACAACTTGTCACCAGTTCACTGCCTTCCTTGTTTAGTCGCTCTTTGAGCTTATTCCAGTATTTTCGAGCGGTGAGGTGGTCGGTTTGTTGGGTGAGCACCTGCACGATATCCACCACGGAGAACCACCATATTTCGGTGGCTTCGTCGTAGATCCGGCGAATCTGATGCTGCTCAAAAAGGGCGGGTTGGGGCTGCATGGCTGTCCTTGGGGTGACAGGTTCATAGTCGCCTTGCCTTGCGAGTATTTCCAGCCTTTCCCCTGCAAAGGTCACGGTCATATCGCTTGGAACTGGTTTCGCTTTGGGTATGTTGGAGGAATCGTCTCGGAGCCTTCATGCCCTTGCTTCGCTTGTTCTTGCCTTGCCTTGTTGTTTTGCCCTTGGCTGCGTCACGCCCTTCCTTGGTGGTCGTCATTTCCGCAGATCAGTTTTCAGCCGAGCTGATGGCGCGGTGGGGCAAGGATCTGCCCGGTGGCCTGGGGCGCCTCGCACGGGAAGGTACGGCCTTTCAGTCGGCCTACCAGGACCATGGTTACACCGAGACGGGGCCAGGGCATTCGGTGATTCTGACGGGCCGCACTCCGGCTCAGACAGGCATCACCGAGAATCGTTGGGTGGACGGCTCAACGGGGAAATCCGTTAACTGTGTGAGCGATCCTGCCTCTCCGATTGTGGGGGCACCGGAGCGTGGTGCCAGCGCCTTGCATTTCCGAGGCACGACGTTAGGACAGTGGGTGCGAACGCAGATTCCCCATGGGCGCAGTTTTGCCATGACTGGGAAGGATCGCGCATCCATTTTTATGGCCGGTGCGCAGGGGGATGGGGTCTATTGGTTTGAATCGGGGGTGGGCTTCACGACCTCTGCGGCCTATGCGAAGTCCCTGCCCGAGTGGCTGCAAGCCCACAATCGGCGCTTTCTGGAGCAGGCTCAGTCCCGAAGCTTTTTCTGGGAGGCATCGAGTGGGCAACCGGAATCCGGCGGCAGCTTTCTCATCCATGGCAAGCTGACGACCTTCGGCCTCCCACGCTTGATTCAGGGCGTCGGTATGTCGATGGATGTTGCCTTCTGGAATCGCTTCAAGGCCTCGCCCTTTTTCGATCAAAGCATTCTGGAGGCGGCCGAGGCGCTCATCGCGCACGAAGCTCTCGGCCGTCGAGGCGGCGTGGATCTTCTGGCACTGAGCCTTTCCGCTTCGGATTACGTGGGCCACGAATTTGGCAATCAAGGGCCAGAAATGCGAGATCAGGTCCGTCGTTTGGATAAGGCCCTGGATGTTTTTTTGACGCGATTGCGCTCGCGTATCCCCGGCGTGTGGGTGGTGCTCACCGCCGATCACGGCAGTGGCGATTTCCCCGAGCGCTTGGAGGCCCAGGGCATTCCCGCCAAGCGATTGGATCTCCGAACGTGGGGGCGTGCCTTGGATCGCGCTGTGGGCCAGCGTTTGGGCATCGACCACACACTATTCCTGGAAACCGATTCCCCCCAATTCCATTTGGATAAGGCCGCCCTGCGCGCGAGCGGAAAGACCCGAAGCGAGGTTCTGCAAGTTGCGCAAGAACTCGCCCGCAAGGATCCTGATGTGATCGAGGCCTGTTCCGCCGAGGAAATGGAAGCCGTGGATCCCGCGGCCAATGCCAACCCTGCTGGGCGCCCCATTCGTGAACGTTTGCGCCTTAGCTATGTGGCGGGGCGCTCGGGGGATTTGCTGTTGGCCTTCCGTCCCTCCGTAATGGTCGATGATCCAGCGCATCCAGCCAACCATGGCCATCCGCATGACCCGGATCGCCGAGTTCCCTTGATCTTCTGGGGGCCCTGGAAGGCGGAGACACGCCTGGAACCGGTGCGAATTGTGGATTTAGCACCGACTTTGGCGCGGGAACTGGGCATTCAGCCTGCGGAAGCCGTGGACGGAAAACCCTTGGAGTTGCGCCGCCGCAGCCATTGAAGACTCTTTTTCGTTTCGTTATGGAATTCCGGGGAGAACGCAACAAGCATGGAACCATGCTGTTCTCTCTGCGTAATCGATTGGATTTCCTGGCCTCTCCTCGCAATCCGTGAGCTCTGTGCCTGTCCATTTTTTTGCGCTTTTGTGTTCTTTGCGGCCAATGCATTCTTTGTAGCGATTGGGTAGAAACCCGATTTCTGCTTTCATGGGGCATGGCCACTCCTTCCAAGCTTCGCGCAATCTTCAGCCTCACCGTCGTGGTGGCCGCCTTGGGCTACTTCGTGGACATGTTCGATTTGCTGCTCTTTCCTATCGTGCGGCAGCCCAGCCTCACGGCGTTGGGTGTGCCTCAAGGCGATGCGCAGGTCTCGGCTACCTTCCTGCTGCTCAATGCGCAGATGGTGGGCATGCTGCTGGGCGGCATCCTGTGGGGCGTGCTGGGCGATAAGAAAGGGCGTCTATCCACGCTCTTCGGCAGCATCGCGCTGTATTCCCTAGCAAACATTGGCAATGCCTTTGTGCACGGCATTCCGGCCTACGCGGTCTGGCGCTTCCTGGCCGGGTTAGGCCTGGCGGGTGAACTGGGCGCGGCGGTGACCTTGGTGAGTGAAACCTTGCCCAAAGATTTGCGCGCGTACGGCACGGCCATCGTGGCGGGCGTTGGCATCTTTGGAACGGTGGCGGCCAGCCTCGTGGGCAAGTACATGAATTGGCGCTGGGCCTATCTTGCGGGAGGCGCGCTGGGGCTGCTGTTGCTGGCCACGCGCTTTAGTCTTCGAGAGAGTGGCATGTTCAACGACCTTGGCCATCAGAACGTGAAGCGCGGCGATTTCTTCAGCCTCTTCACCAACTGGGAGCGCTTTACGCGCTACCTGCGGTGCATCTTGATCGGCCTGCCCACGTGGTTTGTGGTGGCGATCCTGATTACCTCCGCACCGGAATTCGCGCCTAAGATCGGCGTAACAGGGCCTGTTAACGCAGGGACCGCCGTGGCCTTCTGTTATAGCGGAATCACGCTGGGCAGCCTGGCTTCGGGCATCCTGAGTCAAGTCTGGGGTTCACGGCGGAAGGTCGTACTGGTCTTCATCCTGGCGGCCTTCGTGGGTGTGACCGCCTATCTGAGTCTAAGTGGCCTCTCGCCGATGATGTTCTACCTACTGGCTGGCTTCCTGGGCTTGGCTGTGGGTTATTGGGCCGTGTTTGTTACCATTGCCGCCGAGCAGTTCGGCACCAATCTGCGTTCGACGGTGGCCACTACCGTGCCTAATTTTGTGCGCGGCGCCGTGCCACTCATCACCGGCAGCTTTGTGATGATGAGGGATCACCTGGGTTACATCGGCTCGGCCTGGGTGGTGGGTCTGGCTTGTTTCGCCTTGGCCTTGGGATCGCTCTGGGGCATGGCGGAAACCGCCGGGCGGGATCTGGATTTTGTGGAGTAAGGGCAAAGGGGCCGCTGTATCCAAGGCACTGATCGCTCGGTTTCGGCCCGATGGATTAGAGGGATGACGAGGGACGACCGCCTCGTTTGAGTTCCCGGATCGTGAGGTAGGCAAGGGGGCCGAAGGATCCCGCGATGAGCGTCAAAACCATAAAGGGCCAAGCCTTCAGCCCGGTGTCTCGGGCATCCCTGACCATCCAGATGCAAGCGAGTACGGCGAGGATCGAGAGATCCGCGAGCACTTGGCCAGCACCCCAGCTCCGAAAATGGGGAGCGAGTATTCCGAAATACCCTACATCCATGAGGGCAATGACGGTCAGCGCCCCAAAGAGGGCGAGGATCAGAAGCAGGGCAAGCAGACGAATCGACATGGGGTTCTCCTTGGACACGGTGTCCACCATCAGAGTCAATGCCCTCCGGGGAGTGTTCAATTACCTCCAAGGTCATTGAATGCCCTTGCCAAGCCCGCAAGAATGACGGAGCCGCCAAGGAGCCCCATCGTGTCGCTCGTATCGCTGAACCCTCAGGATGTCGAGGCCTCGACCTTTTCTCATCACCTGAAAAATTGGCGACAGCGGCGCCGCATGTCTCAGCTGGACCTTGCACTTGAATCCGGCGTTTCCCAACGCCATGTGAGCTTTCTGGAATCGGCCCGAGCAAAACCAAGTCGGGCGATGATTCTGCAGCTAAGCGAAACCCTGAATGTTCCCCTGCGTGAGCGCAACGATTGGTTGGTGGCGGCGGGATTTGCACCGATGTTCCGAGCGCGTCCCTTCGAGGATCCACAGATGAGCCACGTGATGACTGCGGTTCGCATGATGCTCCGCAATCACGAGCCCTATCCCGCGATTGCCTTCGACCGAAGCTGGAACATCCGCCTCGCCAACGAGCCTTTTGAAAAACTGGTGGCGATGATCGGAGCCGAAGTCTGGGCGCGGATTGACGGCGCGGAGCGCAACCTTATGCGCCTGTTCTTTCACCCAAATGGCATCAAGCCTTATGTCATGAATTGGAAGGAAATCGCTCCCTTGCTATGGCATCGCGCATGTCGGGAGGCCGAAGCGCTAGGTGGGCAAGAGATGAGCGCTCTGCTCTCAGAGTTGCGCCAGTATCAGGAGGTTGAAACGCTGGGTGGCGGGCGGGACGTTGCCTTGGTTCCCGTATTGCCACTCGTTATGGAGAAAGATGGCATGCGGATGTCGTTCTTTTCGGTGATTGCGACCTTTGGCACGGCGCAAGACGTAACCACGGACGAACTGCGGATTGAATGCATGTTCCCAGCCGAGGCGACCACGGAGCAGTTGTTCCAGTCGGTGGGGGAAAAGGGTGATCGGTAACCAAAGGGATGGCCGCGCGAATGCGCGGCCATCCCTTTGGTTTTTGTTTTTTTAGTTTTCAGCGACCTCGGGCCAGCAGCAATCGTGGCGGAACCCGCGCATGGCACCGGCAGCGGCACCCGCAGGGGCCATGGGCGCGAACTTGGGATCTAACATCTTCGCGATCTGGTCCTTGAGATCCTCCAAATGGGCCTTGGTAGCGCGATCGGAGGTCTTGGGGGTGGCAAGGGCCATGAGGATTTTCAGTTCGGAACGTACGGCACCGCGCGTGTCATCGGTGCTTTGGCCAGGGAATAGGCGTGTCCCCAGGAGATCCAGGTAGGCGCGCTGGAGGTTGCGACGGTAGGGGTCGATGCGCCCGCCACCGGTGAGTTCGGTGAAAATGCCGGTACGCAGATCGCTTAACAGGGCGCTGATGGTGTAGGCCTTCTCACCCAGAATGGCTTCGTGTTCCTGCAATCGCGTGAGGCGGTTTGGCATGAGCAGGCCGTTGAGAACACCGCGCTGCAGATTTACCAAGCGGGCCTGGCCACTGGTGGGTTCCAGCTTGCGCAGCACATCGGTGGGCAAGGCCCAGGTCGGCGTCTTGAATAGGTTTTCATTGAGGAATTTAACGGCGTCGGCTTGGCGATTCTTCGTTAACGGAGTAAAACGTCCACCGGGTTCCAGGCCCACTTTGGGTTCGCTATCGTAACCACCGACGATGTTGGCCACATGGCCCAATTCACGACCCCATTGACCCAGGGCGGCCGTGTAAAGGTGGTTCAATTTCTCGAAATCCTCACCGGCTTTCAGCGTGGCCTTGGGCAGCATCTCCACCACGCGTTTGAGGTTTTTCGTGCCCAGGGCGGTGGCCTTCACGGCGTCGATATCACCCACGGCTTCGCTCTGTTCGCCCGGATCGGTGCCATTGCTTCCCGCAGTATTAAACCGCAGCCAGGGCGTGGTCTCCTGGGGCTTGCACCAGGCATCCAGGGTGGGCTTTTCAGCGTCAGGCGTGGTGGCACCGGGAATGGGGGTGTAACCCCACTTGATGGAAAAAATATCGTAGGGGCCAACCTTGGGAATCAGCAGTTTGGGATCGATGCCATCCTCGGGCTGCACCACGTAATTGAAGCGGCTGTAATCCATGAGCGTGGGTACGTGGCCCATTTTTTCGAGCCAACCCTTTTCGCGAATCTTGTCCAAGGGATAGGTGGCGCTGGCCTTGAAGTTGTGGGGCAGGCCGAGCGTGTGACCCACTTCGTGCGTGATCACGTAGCCTAGCAATTCGCCCATGAGTTCGTCGGGCATGGGCAGTGTGGCGACGCGTTTATCCAAGGGACCGACCTGAGTGAAGTACCAGTCGGTTTGGAGTTGGAGAATGTTCTGGTAGATCTCGATATCGGCTTCCAGGATTTCGCCGCTGCGCGGGTCGGAAACGTGGGGCCCCATGGCGTTGGCGGTGCGGGAAGGCACCCAGCGAATCACGCTGTGGCGCACATCGTCGGCACTCCAATCGGGGTCTTGTTCGGGCGTGGGGGCATCCTTGGCCTGAATGGCATTCAAGAATCCAGCCTCTTCGAAGGCGGGCTGCCAGGCTTCGACGGCCTTCTTGACGAAGGGTACCCATTGCTTGGGCGTGGTGGGATCCACGTAAAACACGATGGGCTTAACGGGCTCGCTTTTGGCGGCGGTGGGGTCTTTCTTCTCCAGGCGCCAGCGGGCGATGAATTGACGTCGGACCACTTCATGATCGGTGCGGCCATAGTCCAGACGGCTGTGGGAGAAATAGCCCACGCGTTCATCCGCGAGCCGCCCCATCATGGGCTTTTCGGGCAGGCGCACGAAGCTGTAGTGCACCAATGCCGTGCGGGTGGGAGGCGGCGGCATCATGGCGGCGTACTGGGGCGGAATGCCGGGCGGCAGTGGCGTTGGCGAGGGGTTGAAGGTCTGGACCGCTTCGATGTTCAGGTTCAGCGGAAAGGCCTTCACCTTGTCCACATAGCTGCGGCTGCTGTCCATGCCCGTGGCTTGAAGGGCGCGCTTGGCGGAAAATTCGCTCACATCCGAGGTAAAGAGCCGCGTCACTTCGATAACAGGGGATCCATCCTTGGCGAAGGTCTCCACGGGAAAACTCATGAGGATGCCGGGATTGCTCATGGCGTCCACGGCCTTGGCCACGGGATTGGATGGGTCCGCGGCATGGTTGAAGGCAATGGCCTTCAGGAAGACTTTGTTCTCCCGCAGTTCCCAGCGAACGACTTCGTCGCCCACGCTCTGGCCGGGATAGCTTGCATCGGCGGGGCTCTTCTTAACCTGCACCACCACCAGCAAATCTTTGCCAAGCTGGTTCTTCGGAATCTCGAAATAGACCTTGTTCTTGCCGGTGTGGACCTTGAAAAGTCCTTCCTGGGATTTCAATTCCGAGGTGATCACCTTGTCGTAGGGCTTGGGTTCGCCTTCGCTGGGCTTCGGGAGATCTACTTTGGGAGCACCGATGGGTGGCGTCTTGGGCCGATCCTGGGCCACCAGGCTGGCGGCGATAAGCGCCAGAACGAAGGGTCGAAGCCTCGACACGGTCATAAAATCTCCTCAAAGAATCCAAGCCGGTGGCGATCAGGGAGCACGCCAGGGTGGTGCCATCATATTGCGAGGCATGATTCAAAAAGGGAAGACCGAAATCTATTTCAATTTCACCGGACAGCCCGCCACCACCAGCCAAGCTTCATCGGCTTCCCGAGCCGTGGCCTGGGCCAACCAGCCAGCCAGATCTCGGAAACGGCGGAGCTCGGGTTCGGCGGGTACCAACGACCAGCCCACCTCGTTGCCCACGATGACCGTGGGCCAGGGTGATTGCTTGAACTGGGCCAGCAGGCGTTGCCAGCCCTCCAGAATGCCTTCGTCTGAGGCCTCCATGCGTCCGCCCAGCCAGACCGTTAGGCAATCGAGAATCAGACCGGAAGGAGGCGGTTCCAATTGCGCCGTGGCGGCACCCATATCGCCGGGCGCCTCCAGGGTGCGCCAATGGGTGGGCCGATCCTCGCGGTGCCGACGCACCCGATCCAGCATTTCGGAGTCTTCGGGATCCACACGGTACGTGGCGGCATACACCACCTCCTCGCCCCAAGCGCGGGCGAGTTCGAGGGCGAAGCGGCTCTTGCCACTGCGCACGGGTCCAGTCACGAAATAGAGGCGTCCCATGGAGACATGATCGCCTAAACGTTCACCAGAATTCTTCGTAGCCCGAGCACGTTCTGTGAAAAGCCGGAGGAATCATGTACGCCCAAGCCCTTGCAGCCTTCATCCTCATTGCGCCGCTCAGCGCCCAGACCCAGGTGCTTCAGCCTACCAAGGCCGAACGAACCACTGAGTCGCGCACGATACCCTTGGTGAGCGGGTCCACACTATGCGTGGACAACGTGAACGGCTTCATTCGCGTGGAAGCTTGGGATAGGGAAGAGGTCCAGTTCACCGGCGACTTCAAACCCAGCAGCAAGGACGAACAGGTCAAAGTGACCTTCAAATCCGGGAACAAGAAACTGGAAATTGTGGGCGAATATCCGAAGCGGAGTGGTTGGAGCAGCTGGTTTGGCTACCGGGGACCCGAATGTCAGATGACCCTGAAGGTCCCTCGCAATGTCATGCCTCACCTTGACAGCGTGAACGGCGAGGTAACGCTAACGGGAACGAATGGCGCAGCCATTGTGGAAACCGTGAATGGCGCGATTAAGGCGAAGGATTTGTCCGAATCCCTAAGCGCCGAGACTGTGAATGGTTCGATCATGCTCGATCAAGTCAAAGGGGGGCTGAAGCTGGAAACGGTGAATGGTTCCATCAAGGGCTTGGGGCTGGATGGCAAGAATCAAGGCATCAAGGCTGAAACGGTGAACGGTTCCATCAGCCTTCAAATCACGGGGATCAAAGGCCACCTGAAGGCCGAAACCGTGAATGGCGGCATCACCTTCAGGGCCAAGGGTGCGGACCTAGTGGAAATCAAGAAGCATCGGGTGTCCGCCTCTTTTCCCGGCGGTGCCCAGGCGATCAGTCTCGAAACCGTCAATGGTGGCATCACCATCGAGTAATCCAACAAGCCGGGGGCTCAGTTCTGGCCAGCGCTCGGTACACCGTTTGTTACCCTCGTCAACCGCAGCCACACTAGAGGTTGTGAATCTTCGAGGCTGCCATGGATATCAAACTTTCCCCCGACACCGAAAAACGCTTGCACGGTTCCATCCAGCGATTCGTGGCCGAGACCTATGGCGAGAGCATCGGCGAACTCGGCGCGGGCAATTTTCTGCGCTTTTGTCTGAAGGAAATTGGCCCGGCCATTTACAACCAGGCAATCGCCGATGCCCAGGCCTGCATGCAGGAGCGCGTATCGGAGATGGAGAACATCTGCTTCGCTGATGAAGGTGGTTTTTGGGAAAAGAAGAAGACCGTGGCGCGTAAGCCGGAGTATCGGGCGAACCCGCGGAGATAGGAATCAATCCGCAGGAAGCTCGGGCACGAGTGAAGTCACGAAGCTGGCCTCCACCCGGAAGACGTCCCGGATGAGCTTGGCCGTCAGCACGTCGTGGGGCGGACCATCGCCCACTAGGCACCCACTTTCTAGCACCAGTACACGACTGAACCGGTAGGCGGCACGGATATCGTGCAGGCTCACCAGCAGGGTGGAGCCCTTAGCGGCAAGTTGTTGGGCTAGGCGATAGACTTCCAGTGCGTGGCGCACATCCAGGCTGGAAGCGGGTTCATCCCAAAGCTGAATGGGCGCGCTAGTCGCCAAGGCGCGCGCCAAGAAAACGCGCCGACGCTCGCCACCCGATAATTGCGTGATGGGTCGCTGGGCCAAATGCGTGATATCGAGAGTGGCCATGGCTTCGTCCACGCCCGCAAAATCATCGCCCCAGGCATGGCGACCCTGGGCGACCACATCCCGCACAGGGAAGGCGAATTCCGCGTGGCTTTCTTGGCCGAGCCAGGACAGCATCCTTCCGCGTTGAAGGAATGGGATTTTGGCCAGGTCTTGGCCATTCCAGGCCACGTGCCCCTTGGTGGGCAGCAATCCCGCCAAGGCGTTCAGAAGCGTCGATTTTCCGGCGCCATTCGGGCCGAGGATCGCAATGTGTTCGCCAGGTTCCGCCCGGAAATCCATTTCCCGCAGGCGAGTTCCCACTGAGATTCCTTGGGCGCTCAGCATGGCCGTTTCCGAAGAAGCCACAGGAGGAAGGGGCCGCCCACGAGCGAGGTGACAACGCCCAAACGCATGCCAGCGGGTAGAAAGCGGGTGGGTAGGTCGCAGACCAGCACGAGGATCGCGCCGCCCAGCATCGAAAGGGGTAGCAACCGACGATGATCGGGACCGAAGATCATGCGCACGAGATGTGGCACCACAAGCCCTACGAAGCCCACAACTCCGCCCACAGCGGTGGCCAGGGCCGTAAGCACCGTGGAGAGCACCACCAACTGCCAGCGCAGTCGTTTGACATCCACGCCCAAGCTTTGGGCACCGGATTCGCCCAGGGCGAGCAGGTTCATGGATTGCCCCATGGGTAAAAGGAGCCCACAGGAAATCACCACCAACGGCAGCGCCATCCAGACGTGTTCCCAGGTGCGATTTTCGATGCCGCCCATGAGCCAGAAAATGATCTGTCCGGTGGCCTGCATGTGCGCCGCCGATACGGCGACCAGAAAGCTCGTGGCGGCGCCAAAGAGCGCGTTCAGCGCTACGCCGCCCAAAAGCAGATGTTCCGGTGAGGCGCCGCGACGCGCCATCAGCATTACTGCGCCCGTGGCGAGAAAGGCGCCCAAAATAGAAGCCAAGGGCACCGTGAACAGACTCAGGGCGCCGCCCCCCAGGGCCAAGGCCGCAACGGCGCCCAGGGCGCCACCACTGCTCACACCGAGCAAGCCAGGACTGGCCAATGGATTGCGAAAGTAGGCCTGCATCACGGCGCCCGAAGCGCCGAGTCCCGCGCCCACCGCCAATCCCACTAAGGTGCGGGGCAAGCGGATATCCCAAAGCACCGTGCGGGCAAGGTCATCACCACGGCCGATCAATGCCGCAAAAATATCCCGAGGTGGCAGCAGGGCGTCACCCAGGGCAAGGGAGGCCATCACGGCCAGGACCGTGAGCACCAGGAAGACCAGGACAGGCCCGGTGCGCTGAACCTTCACCGAAAGCGCTCAGGATGCAGGGCCCTGGCGATCCACTCATAGGCCTCGATGCGGCGGTGGCTGGTGGCGGAAAATAGCGCGCCCGGAATGGGGACCACACGCCCTTGACGGAGGGCGGGCATGAATTTGTAGGGGGGGATTCCACGGAGTTGCTCGGTGAGGTTTTCACCCCTTTCCTGAGGCGCAATAAGGACATCGGTTTTCCAGGTGAGAGCCTTCTCGGTGGGCATGGGTACGATGCCTTTCAACCCCGCTTCGGCAGCCACGTTCAGGGCTCCAGTGTGATCGCAGAGGTCCTGAAAGGAAGTATCCGAGCCCGCGGCAAAGGGGTAGACCCCCGCCGCCAGGACCCGCACGGGCTTCACGCCATGCAGGCGCTTGGCTAAATCGGTCACGCGGTTCTGGGAGGTGCGGATGACCTCTTCCGCCTGCGAGGTTCGGCCCAAGATTTCTCCAAGTTTGCGAAGGCTGTTGTAGACATCTTCGAGGCGTTCGTATTTCTCGATGACGAAGATTTTTACACCCGCGCGCTGCAAGAGCACTCGCCCTTCGGGAGGCGAGAAGCTGGTCATGAGCACCAGGTCGGGCTTGAACCGCAGAATATCTTCGGCACTGGAATTCCGCAGGGCTGGGAATTTCTTGGCCTCGGCGAAGGCGGGCGCGTAGCGTTCATCCTGGCCGAGATGGGAGAGCGCGGCGATCTGCCCCGGCGCGGCCAGCGCCAGGAGCAGATCGTCGGTGCCGACCGCTTGCGATACCACGCGCTGCGGCGGTGCCGCCACCAGGGTGACGGCCGCCAAGAGCGCGAGAAGGAATCGCAAGGTCTTCATGCTAGAAACGGTAGCGTGCTTCGAGGCTGACCGTGGGGGGCTGGGCGGGAAATCCGAAAACTTGGTAGGCGTCGTTCTTGCCATCCTGGGTGCGGTTTTTCCAATCGGCCACGGTAATGCGTGGCTGGAGCAGATGTTCACCGCGCAGCGTCAGGCTGAAATCCTTGGTGATGGCCCAGGCCGCGCCCAGGGCCAGGTCGTTGAAGTGCACCTTGGAGGCCCCCAGCACGGAGCCCGTGGGGAAGACGTAACCGAAGTTCTCGTAATGGGGCCCGAACCAGCCCCAGCGACCATCGAAGCGGAAGTTGCCCATCACCGCAAAGCCCTTGAGCCCGAAGCTGTTGAAGGGGCGACGCACCACGGCGGGGGCGCTGAGCTGGGTCGCCTCGGGCTGGGTGAGATCCCGGGCCTCCTGGTTGCGATAGAAACCATCCAAACCCCAAGCCGAGGTTTTGTAGCCGAAGGTGCCTTCCAGTCCTTGCGTCCGCACGCTGCTGCCGTTGGCGTAAACATAGGCGTTCAGGTCGAAGTAAACGAGATGTTTGAAATTCGTGCGCGAGGCTTCGAACTTGGCATTCCAGGGACCCTGTTCCCAGGTGGCGCCCGCATTCACATAGGTGCTTTCTTCGCGATTGAGGGGCGTGGTGACAAAGCTGGTGGCGTTATACATCACCGCCGAAAGCAGCGGCAGACTGAAGGCCGAGCCGCCCGAGGCATAGACGCGGAATCCTTCGCCAACCAGGACATTCACGCCCAGCTTCCAGGTGGCGTGACTGGAGGTGGCTTCGGGTGGAGCCGGAATGGCACCAGTGCCCACAAAATTCTGGTGATCCCACTGCTGGCGGATGGCGCCCAGGAGTCGCAGCGCGCCGATGGGTTCCCAGGAACTCTCCAGATCCACACCCAGATGGCGCCCATCGCCCACGTTCAGACCCGAGGGAAACCCTGGGGTCGTGGCGGTTTCCTTGTAGGCGTCCACGCCAAGACTGGTGCGCAAAGCTGCGGTGGGCGTCCAGGTGACGCGGCCCAGGGCCTGGTTGCGGCGGCTGTCGTACTCGCTGAAACCAGCTGAGAAACCGGGCTCCTGGCGGTTCTGGGTGACGTGGCCCAGGGTCAGTTCCGTCATCCAATCTGTGCCAAACACGGTTCGCAGGGAACCCACGATCTGTTCGTTACGGCTGCGCGATTCGCGATCGGCGTTGTAGCCGCGTGCTGTTGGCGTAACCGAGGCATAGGGAATGGGGGTGCCCGTGTAAGCGTTGCGATAGCTGAACGTCAGAAGGCTATCCGGGCCCAATTCCTGACCCAGCCCCACGAAAGTACCCGTGGCGCGAAAGGGCTTGGTGGTCTCGGTGGCCTGATCTTCCCGTGTTCCCTGCAGAGCCGTGCGCACCCAACCGCTGGTCCAGCCATAGGCCGTCGTTGCCCGAACTCCGGCAATGCCCTGGGTGCCGATCGTGCCGCCGAGTTCGCCCGAAAGCCCTTTGGAGGCCGCGCCTGCCGTGTAGAGTGCGATGACGCCGCCCATGGCATCGGAGCCAAAACGCGAGGAACAGGGCCCGTTCTGCACTTCGATACGCTCGATGCCCGCCAGAGCCAGGCTATTGGCATTTACGCCGCCAAGCCCGGAGGCATCGGTCAACCGGATGCCATCCAGGGTCACAACCACATCCTGACCGCGGGCGCCGCCCAGAAGCGTGGAGGAGGCCGTGCCCACCCCGCCGTTGCTGAGAATTTGGCCCGGGAGGAGATCCATCAAAAGTTCGCCCAGGGTCTTGGCGCCGCTGCGTTCGATGGCGGCCTTGTCCAGCACCTTCACCGGATTAGGAGTCTTGGCCAGCTCGATGGGCGAAGCCTCTGCCGTAACCGTGACCGTGGCGCTGGCTTCAGCCTTGGGCTTGGGTTTTTCGAGGGGATCCGGTGTCAACTCGGCGGCGTTGAGTGCCGCGCCCAGGGTCAACAAGAGGGTGATTCGGGTGAGATCCATTGCATGCCTCCACGCATGTAGCCAGGGAGGAACGAGGACACGAACGCTAAGTTCAGGCCCTTACCCGCTCCCACGGCGGTTGGGTATGAACTGGACCGGTCTCCGGGCTCGCGCATGACAGGTTCCGAAGAACCCCCAGAATCTTCCCGGAGCATCGCTCCAGTGGTTCCGGCGAAGTCGCTTGCTCCAAATACTCCTGAAACAAGGCGCATACCGTTGCGGGGCAGCGCAGGATTCGCACCTGCTTCCCGTGCATCCAGCACGAAAACTGAATGGTCAGCCTCTCACGGAAGGGTGGTTGATGACAAGGAGGTGCGATGCGCTAGCCCAGGGACCGATTGTGATAGCGCAGCACGGCTCGATTGGCACCATAAACTTCCAGGCGGGTTAGGCCAAAGGGTGCCCCGTCCACAAGCACGAGCCGAAGGCGAAGGGCGAGTGGGAAGCACGCTGCGAGGCAGCGTGCGATCCGGGGCAGAGCAGCC
>JAIFMW010000237.1 GCA_020048105.1 Deltaproteobacteria bacterium
GCCAAGGTGTTCTTGCAGGTCCGCCAATTGGGTCCCACTCCAATGGCGCTCCTGGAGGCCTTCCCAGATGGGTTGCATCAGGATGTTCATCAAGGCGAGGCGTAAAAGCTGGCTGATGAGATGGGGTTCCTTTTGGAGGTGATCCGCCACGCGAAGCCCGGTGAACACATCCTCTAGCGCTGCATCATCACGTTTTTCCCGCAGGGCAATTAGGGCGCGCAAGGAGAGCATGCGAGCTCGGGAGCGCATGCCCAGGAGTTGCGGCATATTCGCCGGATCCATGGCGTCTTCGTAGTTCTTCACAAAGCGGCAGTGGGGTCGCTTCGCGGCCGCGGCCAGGGCAGCCAGTTCGGCCTCCCACGGAGTCAGAATTTCCTTCAGATCCTTGAGTTTTAATTCGCTTTGGATGGATTCCAGATTCGTTTTCTGGCCCGTCCGCCATCCCTGCAGGGTGTCTGGTTTGGAAAAGATGGCGGGGAGATTGGGTAAGCTCAGACTGGTCCCTTTCACACCTGTCACGGATTCCGCGATCCTCGGTGCGCACGCGAAATTTTCCGTATCGGGCACTTCAGGCGGAATGAGGCGAGCGATCTCATAGCTATCACCCGCTGCGATGCGGGCCTGCTTCCATTGCTCCCAGGCTCGCTTGCCGCGCCAGTTTTCAATCAGATGGAAGAGAGTCAGCAGTGCGAGCAAGCCGCCGATACAAAAGGCGAAGCGTTTGAGAAACGTCTTCATGGGAATCTCCAGGGTTGCGTTCAGAAAGGCATACTGGGCCGATCCGCCAGGGTTACATCCGCTGTTCGGCTAGGCGCGCTTCGGCGTGGTGGCGCGCGGCGGGTCCGAGCCGGTGTTCCTGCACCAGACGGCGCAAGGCTTCGGCGGCACGGCGTTCGCGCAGGGCCACCATGAGATCGACCAAGGCCAACTGGACCCGAGGCTGGTCCTGGCTCGGGAGCGCCTCGGCGATGCGATCGCCAAGGCTAGGGTCGGAGCCAAAGATATACAGCGCCTCCACCGCCGAAAGGCGCACCTCGACGCTGGGATCCAGGGCCACGCGCTCCAGGAGTGCCATCACCAGATTGGAATCGCCGCTGCGATTTGAGGTGACCAAGGCAATGGTTTGCAGGCGATCGGCGGCGGTGCCTCGGCGGAATTCCGCCAGGGCTTCGCGCCGGGGATTGGTGGGCAGTGGGCGCAGGGAATAACCTGCGGCGAAGGCACCTCCCACCGCCAGCAGCAGCGTGGCCGCGAGCGGCAGGCCCCAGCCCGCCAGCAACGGTGAACGGCGTTTGGTTTGAGGTACTTCGTGGGCCAAGCGTTTTCGAAAACGCTCTGTGAGTCCCGGATCTGGCACGGGCGCTGGGAAATGGCTGAGCTGCTGCCAAAGCTCACGAACTTCCCGGCAGTCGGGGCAGGTTTCCAGATGCTTGATCCATTCGGCGGGGAGAATTTCCTGGGGGTATTTTTGCGCCTCCAGGAGGGCGATTTGAATCTCTTCGCAACGCATCACCGCACCTCCATAGGTTGAAAGAAAAGGGACCGGAGTTCCTGCATGGCGCGATGCACCCGCACTTTCAGGGCGCTGATGCTGCACCCATAAGTGGTGGCCAAGTCGGCGTAGCTCAGTTCGGGATCCCG
The DNA here is from genome assembly GCA_020048105.1 of Deltaproteobacteria bacterium. Taxonomy (GTDB): domain Bacteria; phylum Acidobacteriota; class Holophagae; order Holophagales; family Holophagaceae; genus JAYREN01. Next base: position 1,642 of record JAIFMW010000237.1, read on the forward strand.
CGACAGCAATAGCAGTTCCCGCTTTTCCAGGGGCATTTGATTCAGGGCCTGCTGCAAGCGGTCCTGATCCTGGGCGTATTCCAGATCGGCATGGGCGCAGTTGGTGGGTGCTGGCAGGGCCATGGCGTGAAGGTCCAGGGGCAATTCCGCTTTCCGGCGAGCCCAGTGATCGGCCAGAACGTTGCGGGCGATCCGGTAGAGCCACGGGCGGAAAGCCTCGCCGGGCCGGAAGCTGTTGGCGTAGCGCAAGACTCGAAGAAATACATCCTGCACCAGATCCTCGCTGGTGGCGGTATGGCCGGTGAGCCGGTACAGAAAACCAAAAAGCGGCCCGTGATGGCGCTCGAAGAGCAGGACCAGGGCCGTTTCCCCGTGACCTGCCCGCACGCGGGCCATCAATTCCGAATCGTCCAGGGACTCCAAGCGTGCTCCTTTAGGAAGGCATACCTGGATTTATTCGGGGGGTTACAGGGCGTTCCAAAGATTCCAGCGCGAGCTTCCAGGCGGGAAGATCCAGACCCCGCCCGATCACCACCGCAACGCAGGAAACGGGCTTGCCATCGGGGCCTAGGGGCAGGGGCATGATTTCCAGGCGGCCATCGGCCAGCTGAAAGGCCCAGCGGTCACTGCCGTCTTCTTCACGCCTGGGCCAACCCTGAAAGGAGGCGACGCCCTTGGCCCGCAGGAGCTCACCGGGGCCAATGGGCCGGCGGAACAGGTCTGCCATGCCGTCGGGATCCACGGGGTGGTGCCAGGGCAGGCTCAGCACTCGGGCATCGGCATAGCCATGGCGGGGCAGGGCCGTGCCGTGTTCGGGACGTTTGGCAAGATCTCCCGCCCAGGGATCGGGGCTGCCGGGGCCCGCCATTCCCATGTGGGTGGGAACGACGTGAGTGCCTCTGAATTCAGTTCGGGTTTCGCTTTCCCAAGCCATGGCTTGGCTCGGATCGAGATCGGCCTTGCTGATGTAGACGAGGTTGGCCAGGCCGATCTGATGGCGCAGCAATTCCCGCTGTTTCAGGTGGTGCAGGGGCGTCAGACAGGACACGACCGTCAGGCATCCGGCGACTTGAAGGCGGTTCTGGAGGCTTTCTTCGGACCCTAGATCCATCAAATCCGTGGGGTCGGCTAGGCCCGTGGTTTCCAGCACGATTCGCTCGGGGCGGCGCTCGGGGGGCAGTTCGCACCAGGCGGCGAGGGTGGCCACCACATCGCCTCGCAGGCTGCAACACGCGCAGCCGTTCACTAGGCTGGCAATGTCAGCGAGCTCCGGTCGTTCGGCCATCACCAGACTTTCATCCACACTCACAGAGCCAAATTCGTTGATGAGCATTGAAACCCGGCGACCTTGGGCAATTTCTTCTTTGAGGAGCCGATTGACCACGGTGGTCTTACCCGAGCCCAAGGGGCCGGTGACTAGGAGCAAATCAATGGGAGCAGCGCAGCACTTGGACGACATGCTTCGATCATGACCACTTTTGAAATCGAGGAGGAAGGGCTCGGCCACGGGATTCTTCCTTTGGGATTTCAATTCGCCGCCCCAAGGTTCCGGTAGCCTTAACGAATGACCGATTGGATTGATCTCAGCTACTTGACCGGAGTCACCCTGGCGGGTGCCGTGGCGCGAGCCATCGAACGCGGTCTCCCAGAAGGGGTGCGGTTGCGCCTGAATGCCAAGGTCGATGAGGATCTGGCAACGGGCTGGGTATGGGTGCACGCGGTGAGCGTAGGTGAATTGATCCTGGCCGATGGCATCGTTCGATGGTTGGTGGAGCAGGGGCAGCGGATTCATGTCACCACCGGAACCCCAGCGGGAATTGGGCTTTTGGCTCAGCGGCTTACGCTTTGGAATCGTGACCAGGAGCTTGTAACGGGCGGTGCCTTTCCCCTGGATGACCCCACGGGGCTCAAGCCTTTTCTGCAACGACCTCCCAGCGCCTTCATTGCTTTGGAAACTGAACTCTGGCCCAACCTCCTGCGCGAACTGGAGCGTCGAGGCATTCCCCGGATCATCGTCAATGGCCGTTTGACGGCGCGCAGCCTAACCCGGGGCGGCCCCTGGCTCCGGCGGGCGGCTTCGCGGATTTCCTTGGTAGCCGCTCGGGATCCAGAAAGCTTGGAGCATTTTCAACAACTGGGCGCGCCCTGGGTGGAATTGGGCGGCAACCTGAAGGCCGATCTGCCAACCCCCGCTCCCTTGCATGAAGGCTGGCAAGCCTTGCGGGAGGCGTGGTCTGCCCATCCTGTGCTGGTTGCCGGGAATACTGTGGAAGGCGAAGAGGCTCTGGTGCTCGATGTGTGGCAGCAAGCCCGCGAATCGTTTCCGGAATTGCGACTGATCCTGGCACCCCGGCAACCGAGGCGTTTTCCAGAGGTTGGCGCTGCCTTTGGCGAAGCGGGTTTGCGCTTCCATCGAGCTTCCAACCCCTGGCCCGATTCAACAATCTACTGGAAGGGAATGGATGTGCTATTGCTCGATACCTTGGGCGAACTGCCCTTGGCCTACCAGGAAGGTACCGTGGCTTTGGTCGGTGGTGGTTGGACTTGGCATGGCGGGCATAATCCGCTGGAACCGGTTCGCTGGGGGGTGCCAACGCTGATCGGCGAGGGGTACGCCAATTTTCAAGATTTGGTGAATCCACTTCGAGATACCGGCCAGGTTCGTGTGGTGCAGGAGGGAAATCTTTTCCCAGCAGTGCTGGAATGCCTCCAAATTTCCAAGTTGCGCCCTGGAAAGTCGGGGACTGAAGTCGAACTCCCTGCATCCCTACGGGGAGCTCTAGGAAAAACGGTAAAATTTCTCAAGATCTTCATGGTGAATGACCGATAGGCTGTTTAATCCAGTTCGGAGTTTCGATGAGTCTTGCCGCAGTCCCCCATGTGCTGGTGATCGATGATGATCATGCGGTGCTAGGTATGGTCTGCGATGCACTTGAACACCACGGGATGACGGTCCATTCCTTCTCCGAAGGCAAGGCGGCCATGAAGCTTCTGGAAGACCCCCTTGGCCCGCCTCTGGATTTGGTCATTTCGGATATCAACATGGAAGGCATGGATGGCTTCGATGTCATTCATCGCGTGAAATCCATTCATCCGAGCCTGCCTGTGGTGCTGATGACGGGGCAAGCCTCCCTGGATTACGCCATTCGGGCCATGCGCATGGGCGCTGCCAACTTATTCCAGAAGCCGGTCATCCTGCGAGAACTCATCAACAACGTTTATCGACTCGTGGGGCTTCACCGCGAATTGCGCTTGGCCGAGGCGGGGCTTAAAGGCTTAGTGCGCGAAACCCGCCACTTTTCCTTCCGCAGTGACCGGATGGATGTTTCCAGCACCGTGATGCACCTAACCGATCGACTGGTGCCCATGGGTTTTGCCTCCTCGAGCAACGTGGACGTCATTGCCATGGCCTTCCACGAAGCGCTGGTGAATGCCTTGGAGCATGGCAACCTGGAGATGGATTCAAGCCTGAAAGGCGACCTGTTCGCGGCGCAGGATGCTTACTCCATTCTGCGCAACGAGCGCCTTTCCGACCCTGGCTTCGCTGCGCGTGCCATTGAAGTGCAGATGGATGCCTCCATGGATCGCTACGAAGTGGTGATCAAGGACGAAGGCAAAGGGTTCAATACCAAGAAAATTTCCCGCATTAGCGAAGACACCTTGGCTGCCCAGTGTGGCCGTGGTTTGGCGCTCATTCACATGGTGATGGATGAGGTGAGTCATAACAGTAAGGGCAACGAGATTCGAATGGTCCTCTTCAAGAAATAACGAACCCCGCCGAAGCGGGGCTCGTTTGGAAAAAGAGTGCAGAGCTAGATGGCGGCTTCGATGAAAGCCTTGAGCGCGGGTTTCGCAAGGGCGCCGACCTTCTGGTCGACCTTTTTGCCATCTTTGAACAGCAACAGGGTGGGGATGGACATGATGCCGTATTGACCTGCCACCTGAGGATTGTCGTCGATGTTGATCTTGACGATCTTGGCAGTGGCGCCCAATTCGCCTGCGATTTCTTCCAGGATGGGGGCGATCATTTTGCAGGGTCCGCACCAGGGAGCCCAGAAATCGACCAGGGTGACACCCTCGGCTACGGTGCCGGGGAATTCGGCGTCGGTGATGTGTTTGACTAAATCAGACATGGTTTCCTCGATGAAAAAATCGCCGTTGGGGCGAAGTCAGGGCAGGGGGATGAGCCCGTTTTGGGAACTGCCACCCCATTGGGCAATGGTGAAGACACTCATATAGCGTTCGTTGGTATCGCGAAGGCGCTGGGCCAAGGCTTCACAAAGGGCATAGAGCACCTTCATGGCGATCTGGTGATCCGTTTCAATCAGCGTTCGAAGCTCTTTGAGTGGGATGAAGAATAGGCTGGTGGGTTCATTGGCAATGGCATCGGCGGCTCGGGGCGAAAAATCGATGAGGGCCATTTCACCAAAGAAAGCATTGGGTTCGAGTACCGTCAGGGCTTCTTCGCCGGTGGCGCATTGCTTGGAGATGCGGATAGAACCCTTTGCCACGATGAATAGGCCGTCCCCCGCATCGCCCTCGCGGAAGACGACTTGATCTTTTTCGAAGTCCTTCACCTGACCAATGATCAGGATCTGGGCGCGTTCAGTCTCGCTCAAATTGCTGAAGAGCGGCGAATCAGTGAGGAACGTGGTATCGATCAAAGGGCTTCCAGATGGACAGTGGCGACAAGGTCGAGATCGAAGCCGCGAAGTCCAATGTACTTCTTTTCTTGTCGGCTGAGGAGTCGCATTTGTCGAACCCCTAGGTGTCCTAGAATCTGGGCACCGACGCCCACCTCGCGATCACTGGGAGCCATGGCTTCGGTTTCTGGAACCTGACGCCTTAGGTAGACCAGTACACCGCGCCCTTCCTGGGCCAAGGCTTGCATCGCCGCATTGAAGGGGGTTGAGGTGGCGGGTGCGAAACCGAGGAGATCATCGGGTAGGCGCTCGACGTGAACCCGCACAAGGGGCGGCGGACCGGCGAGATCGCCGAATACAAAGGCGAGATGGACGGCGCCATCCAATGCGCTTTCGAAGCGGTGAACGGCCACCTGACCCCAGGTCGTGGCCATGGGTTCGATGCCACAAGGCCGAATGATCGGATCTCGACGCAACCGGAAGGCGGCCAGATCTGCCACTGTCACCATAAGCAGATTGTGCGCCTGGCAGTAATCGACCAGGTCAGGCACACGGGCCATGGTGCCATCGTCTTTCATGATTTCGCAGATGACTCCCGAGGGATGGAGGCCGGCCAGGCGGGCCAGATCCACGGATGCTTCGGTCTGGCCCGTTCGGGCGAGCACCCCGCCAGATCGTGCACGCAGGGGGAACATGTGTCCGGGCTTCACGAAATCAGAAGGCTTGGCGTTGGGTGCGACCAGGGCTTGGATGGTGCGGGCCCGATCCGACGCCGAGATTCCCGTGCTGGTGCCCTCACGGGCTTCGACCGAAACACAGAAGGCTGTTTCAAAAGGGCTCGTGTTGTTCTGCACCATGGGAGGGATATTGAGGCGATCCAGCAATTCGCCTTCCATGGACACACAGATGAGTCCCCGTCCATGGGTGGCCATGAACGCAATGGCTTCGGGGGTGATGTGCTGAGCGGCCATGGTCAGGTCGCCCTCGTTCTCCCGATCCTCATCATCCACTACCACTACCATCCGACCGATCCGAATGGCCTCAATGGCGTCTTCTATCGAAGCGAAGGGTGAGCTCATCGGTGCGCCGCCATTGGAAAAGATAGGGAGGATAGGACGGAATGGCCTGTAAGGCCATTGCCGCCCGAAGGGCGAGCGCCAGCGGCGCGAGTCACCATCCGACCGATGCGGATGGCTTCAATGGCATCTTCTATGGAAGTGAAGGGTGAGGTGGCGGGGAAGGCAGGTGTCATGCTTCCAGCATCGCCTAGCCTCAATTCCAGGGGAAGACCTCCGTTTTTACTCTTTCGATCGTGCTAATCTTTTCGGGTCTAGCCCATACGCTTTCTGAAAAAAGGGGATTCCGAATGTCGCAGGGTCTTATCCAGGGTTCCATGCGCGAAGCACCGCTTCCCGACATCATCCAGCTGGTCAGCCAGGGTGGAAAGAGCGGTTGTTTTCACGTTGTGGACGATCTCAAGCGCGCCAAAATCTATCTCAAGGACGGCAAGCTCGTGCATGCCGTCACGAACTCTGTCCAGGGGCTTGACGCGGTATACGAAGTCGCCCTTTGGCTGGATGGAAGCTATCACTTTGAGGATGGCACCTTCGACGTCGCAGTTTCCATCACCAAGTCCAATGCCGCCGTGCTCATGGAAATGCACCGCCGCATGGACGAATGGCGCATCATCAGCCAAAAGATCAGTTCACTCGACCTTTATCCCTTTTCCAACCTGCTTCCCGGCGAAACGCCCCACGGCGTGAATCCTCGCCAAGCCAAGCTCCTGAGCCTGATCACCGGTTGGTACACCGTGGCCGAGCTGGGGTCCGTGATTCAGAAACCTGTGCTGACTGTGGCCAAGGATCTGTACGACCTCGTGATGACTGGCAAGATCGTGCTGAAGGGCATGCGGTCGGGGAAAAAGCCTGATTTACCCTCGGACCTCGAGCCCCTTCAGCCGGTTCAGGCAGCGGAGCCCGTGGCGATGTCGTCCATTCGCACTCCGCCGCAGGGTTTCCCGGTGGTGACCGAGCGACTCGATCCCATCCCCGAAGCAGCAGCGTCCTTTGCAGCCAGAGTGCCCGTAACGGTTCCGGCGGCCCTTCCTCCAAGTGGTGCGGTGACTGACCCCGTCAAGATCACTAAACTGAACGCCTTCGCTCAAAGAATCGCCACAACCGCCAGGGGCGTACTTCCATTCGAACATCACGAGATGGTCAATACCTTGCTGGTGGAAGCCACTCAGCGTGTGAATGCAGGCGATGGACCTGAAGCTGTGAAAACGTTGGCGCTATCGATCTCCCGCTCTGCTGTGGACGCAGGTTGTGATGCGGATATGGTCAAGAATCTAAATGCCCAGCTCAAGGCACTCTTCAGCAGGTAGAACAGGAGTCGCCATGACCCTTCAGAAGTTCCTCGGTAGTTTCGGGGCAGTGCTGGCTGTGTTGTTTCTCCAAACGGCTTGCATCGATGTCATCGACGGTAGTTCGGTCAGTGGAACTACACTTTACGTCTTTGACGGCGCATCGGGCCAAGTGCTGGCCTGGGACGATGCCGGTACGGTCTACGACGCCACCGCTTTGCCGAGTGCCAGCCGCACCCTTTCCAGCAGTTCACTGAGCCAAGTTAAGGCACTTGGGTGGGGCGGGATGACCATGGATCCCACCCGAAATGCACTTTTTCTGATATCCGCCGCCGGGAAGGTGGTGCGGATTGATCGGGTTCGTTCTCAGAGCGGCACCCTCACCAGCACCAACGACATTGCCTTGTTCACGTTGGGTAGCAGCGGTGATCGCCTCAATAATGGTGTGTTCGGTCAGGCAGCGGTGGATTCCACCACAGGCACGCTCTACGTGACCGAGAGCAATGATACGGATTCCCACGTCTGGGTGGTATCCAACCCGGGCAGCATTTCGGATGGCACAACGGTTTCCTTGAATCAGATTCGTTCGACCTCAGGCACTGACACGAAAGCGAGTGGGGTCGCAGCGGCTCAGGGCAACGTGTGTGCCTACTTCGGAGGTGGGGATAACGTCATTAATAACGGAATCTCCTATTCTGGGGCCAGGATTCGCCGGGGCTCAGGTTCCTCCTTTGAGCAGGTGTTGGTATACGGGGATGCCACCCTAGGCACCGTGGGATCTTTAGGGTTGGATAGCTCCAATAGTCTGCTCTATGTGCTGCGGCGCAATGCCTCTGGTGCCGTGGAAGATCCACCCATCGTTGTCTACAAGTTGGGGCGATTCACCAGTGGCTACGATCAGGCCCATGACGCTGCGCTTGGAAGCGCAAAGGACCAAGCCGATCTTCGCTTTCTCACCCACGCAGGTAACAAAGATTGGCTCGGTGGGGCTGACATGGACAGCGGTACCAGTGCGGGCACCAGCAATATCTGGCTTTGGCGGAACCCAAGCACCGGAGGCGCGCCCAAGGTCTTTTCCTTGACTAATGGGCAGGTGCTCGGGATCGCCTTCGACGGGAGCAACTGAATGGCTTGGCTCCGCCTTTTGGCTGTGTTGTTTCAAGATGTCGGCAAAGATATTTTGCGCCATCGGGGGCAACACGTTCTGGCCGTGATTACCTTGGCCTCGGGCTTGCTGCTGGCAGGTGGAGGACTCTTAGCCGTTGAGAGCCTGCATCGCTGGGTGTCCCGCATGGAATCGATGGCCCGAGTCACGCTGTTTGCGGCCGAGGGCGCAACTCTGGATGAAACCGAAGCTGCGTTGAAACGCGATCCACGCTTCATCGGTGTTAAGCGGATCACTGCCGCCGAAGGCACGCGACGCTTTCTCGAGACCACACGCGATGCTGGAATGATGCTGGATAGCTTGGGCAAGGAGCCCATTCCCGAGAGCCTTGAATTGAGCCTTCGGCCTGATCTCCTGGCCTCCAAAAAGGCCCTCGAGGTCGGTGAAAGCCTCAAGCAATTCCCGGCTGTAGGGGATGTCATCGTGGACCAAAAGCGCTTGGAGTCGTTGCAAAAATCGGCCTCACTCCTGCGCCAGGCACTGGGCATGCTGGGTGCGCTGCTGTTGGTCGCTGCGGGTTTTTCCACGGGCAATGTGATTCGTATGAGCATCCTGGCCCGCGAAGAAGAAATTGGTACCATGCGATTGGTGGGGGCGACGGAAAACTTCATTCGCATTCCCCTCTTGGTGGAAGGCGCAGTGCTTGGATTCGTGGCCAGTCTGCTGGCGGTTTTAGGGCTGCTGGCCCTATGGCTTCCTCTCAGCCGGGGCATTGGTGGAATCTCGCCTCTGCTTGTCCAATTGGCACGAACTGGGTTCTTTTCCTTCCGCAGCCTGTTTCTTTTGGGGCTACTCGGAACCCTTACGGGTGCATTGGGGGCACTCTGGGGTTTCTGGAGCACTCAACGGGCGCAACGGAAACGCGAAGCCTTGATGGCACAAGTCGAAGGTTAGGCGCCAGGATCTGCGCAGTTCAGCTGCCTCGACGGATGGGCCTAGCCATTCTTGGCTTTGGTGGGCTCAGGATCCGATAGGCGCGGTGCCACCGGGTTTTGCTGATGTTCGAAGATCAGCTAGGTCTCAAGGTGGGCCACTTCCGCGCGGGTGGTGAAGGCGTCCAGCGCCAAGTCTCGTAAATGTTCCATGTCGCGGGCTGCCACGTGAACCAGGAAATCATAGGCGCCGGTGACCTAGCAGATGGCTCGAACTTCCTTCAAGCTCCGCAGGTGTTTCCAGAAGGCCTTCCGTTGGGTGCGGCTGTGTTGACGTAAACGCACGGCCACCATTGCTTGCAGGCCGATGCCGAGCGCTTCCAGGGAAATCTCGGCATGAAAGCCACGCAGAATGCCTTCTGAATGTAGACGCCGAATGCGGGCTAGGTAGAAGACGGGAGGAGGGATGGCTGAATCTCCGCGACGGCATTAATTTCAGTGCCTTGGCACAGACCAGTTCCATCCCTCCGTTTGTTCACAAAGAGTCCTCCCATCAAATTGGGCCTTTTGGGCACTGCGAATATTGGAAACAGACAAGGGCACGGAGAAAAAAGTGCGAGGTGCAATTTCAGAACTTTTTTTCTTTATCTCTTCTCCGTGGTGTTTCTTTGGTTTTTTGCTCTTCAAACCGCACATGCGCCCAGGCCCAAGACACTGGGCGTTTTCGCGGTTAGTTTTTGGTATGGGAAATTCGCAAACCGACTCCAACGTTTTGGACCTGCCATGACGGTGTTTACCACGGCCTGCCCCCGCAATTGCTACAGCACCTGTTCCATGCGGGTGACCGTGGAGGCTGGTCGCGTGACCGCCATCGATCCCCATGAAGGCAACCGTGCCACGCCAGAAGGTTCCTGCCTCAAAGGGCTCGGCTACCTCGAGCGGGTTTACCATCCTGATCGGATCCTGCATCCCTTGCGACGGGTGCGCGAGGGCGTCTTCGAGCGCATTTCCTGGGATGCGGCACTTGCCCTGATTGCCGACGAACTCCAAAAGGCCAGGGCCAAACACGGACCGCAAAGCGTTCTCTACTATTCAGCCAGCGGCACGAAGGGGCTCTTGAATGCGTGCGGCAGCGCCTTCTGGCGTGCCTTCGGAGGCTTCACCAGCACCTATGGCGATCTTTGTTGGCCGGCGGGACTGGAGGCCACGCGGCTCACTCTGGGCGAAAATGTCCACAATGCACCCTGGGACTTAGCCAACGCGCGCCTCATTGTCATGTGGGGCAAGAACGCCGCCGAGACGAACCTGCATCAGATGCGGTTTGTGGACCAGGCACTGGAGCGGGGCGCTCAGTGCATCGTCATTGATCCCCGACGGACCCAAACCGCCGAGCGGGCACACCTGCTCGTGCAACCACGTCCAGGCACCGATGGCGCCCTGGCTCTAGGCTTGGCGCATCTCATTATTGAGGCTGGCCACACGGATTCCGCGTTCATCGCGGCCCATGTGCATGGCTTTGAGGCCTTCGCCGAATTGGTGCTGCCTTGGACCCCGGAGCGCACCGCCAAGGTGACCGGCGTGCCCGAGGCGCAGATTCAGCGGCTGGCCCAGGCCATGGGCACGCTTCGGCCCATGACCATCAGCGCGGGTTTCGGTATGCAGCGCTACACCAACGCCGGGCAAACCATGCGGGCGATGTTGGCTCTGCTGGCGATCACCGGTAACTTTGGCAAGCCTGGCGCGGGCTGGGTCTACGCCAATCTTTCCACCCAGGTCTTTGGGCACATCAAGGATCCCCTCGATTTTTATCCGCCTACGGAACCCGATGGTGTGGCCCGAATTTCCATCAGCACCGCGCGATTAGGCGCCGACATGTTGGCCCAGCAGGATCCGCCCCTGGCCTTTGCGTGGGTGGAGCGGGGCAATCCCCTGAGCCAGAATCCAGATACCGCCAAGGTGCGCGAGGCCTTTCGTAAACTCGATTTCCGGGTGGTGGTGGATGAACGTCTCACGGATACCGCCCGCGAGGCGGACGTGATCTTGCCGAGCAAAAGCCTGTTTGAACAATCAGACATAATTGGTGCCTATTGGCATGCTTACCTTCAGTTGCGACAAAAGGTCATCGATCCGCCCGGTGAGGTGAAACCCGAAACGGAGATCTATTGGGAACTGGGAAAACGGCTGGGCCTAAGCGAGGGTGATTTGCGCGGTTTCCTCCCGGAACCGGGGGATGCCAGCGTCGAGGCTTGGCTGCAAGGCCGGTTGGATCCCTTGGGGATCACCCTGGGGCAATTGCGGGAAGGCCCCGTGTTGGCCCCCGGCACGCCCGAGGTGGCCTTTTCGGATTTGCGGTTCCCCACACCTTCGGAGCGAATCGAACTCTGGTCCGATGAGGCCGTGCAGCGTTGGAAGGTGGCGGCCCTGGCCGATTATCGCGAGCCCATCGAGGGTCTGAGCGGAGGCAAATATCCCCTTCAACTCTTGACCCCCAACACCAAGAACACCATCCATAGCCAATTTCTGCATCTTCACGTGATCCAGCAATTCGAACCTGGCCCCTTTCTTTTCATTGGCCTGGAGGATGCCGAGGCGCGGGGGCTGCAACAGGGGCATTTCGCGCGGGTGTTCAATGAACGCGGAGAAGTGCGGCTGCCCGTTCGCATCGATTTTGGCCTTCGCCCTGGGGTGGTGGTGGCCTTCAATGGCTTCGGCACAGAGGTGGGTGGTTCGGTGAATCTGCTTTCCCTGGGGCGGGAAACGGATATGGGCTATGGCGCGGCTTTTCACGATAACGGTGTCGAAGTGGAGCGTGCGCGATGACGTTCCAATTCACCTTCGATCTAAACCGCTGCACGGGCTGTCAGGCCTGTGTAGTGGGTTGCGGGATGGAAAACCGTACTGAGCAAGCGATCAACTGGCGCCAGGTGCACACCTTCAACGGCTGTCGCCACCCGGAGCTACCGGTCTTCCATCTTTCCCTGGCCTGTCATCACTGCGACGATCCGGCCTGCCTACGAAATTGCCCCGCCAACGCCTATGCAAAGGACCCGAACACCGGTGCTGTGAGCATTGACCCTGAACGTTGCATAGGCTGCCGGTATTGCACCTGGGCTTGCCCCCACGATGCGCCCAAGTTCAATGCCGGTCTCGGCACCATTGAGAAGTGCACCTTCTGTAAGGATCGCCTCCAGCAGGGGTTGGAACCCGCCTGCGTGGCGCGTTGTCCGGTGGATGCCCTAGGCTTCGAGCCATCCACTCCCGAATCCCGCCACCAGGCCATTCCAGGCTTTCCCATCTCCAAGCTGGGGCCCTCGATTCACTTTGTGCCCTTGCGGCGCGAGGCTGGGCCTGAGCTGGGGGTGGTGCCACCACCTGCCTTAGTTACGCGTTTCCTGGAGCAAGTGTTGGCCGTGCCCTTACGAAAAATCACCCTGCGTGGCGAATGGACTCTGGTGGTGTTCACCACGCTCATGGCCCTGCTTGCGGGATGGTTTATCGCGGCCTTGAACGATGGTCCAGCGCTTCCACCGGTAATTTTCCTGGGATTGGGCCTTCCCGCCATGCTGCTTTCCGCGTGGCACCTGGGCCGTCGGGACCGGGCCTGGCGCGCCATTTTGAATCTTCGCAGCAGTTGGTTGAGCCGTGAGATCGCCTTGACTTCGGCCTTTCTTGGGCTCGGTGGGCTCTACCTGGTTTTCTTTTCGCACCAGCGGGTTTTGGCCTGGGTGGTGGCCGTGCTTGGCTTTACATCGCTTTTGGCCATTGACCGCATCTATCGAGTGGCGTTGACCGGTGGCAAGCGCAGCCTGCATAGCGGTCAGGCTCTGCTGAACGGGCACTACCTGCTGGGGATTTTGGGTGGTTTGCCAATTCTTTCCCTGGGGGGTGGCGGTCTAAAACTCGCGCTCTATCTCCACCGCAAATGGCATTTCCGCCGCCAAGGTAGGGCCATTCACCCCTGGCTTAGTGCCCTGCGCCTATTCCTCGGGTTTTTCCTTCCTGCCGCCTTGATCCTTTGGCACCCAATTCTGGCCGCCATTTGCGCCGTGCTCGGGGATTTCGTCGATCGGTGCGAGTTTTACGACGAACTGGATATAGTCACGCCTCAGGGTGAGTTGGCGGTGGTCCTTAAGGCTCAACTGAAACACTAGCAAACACACGATTTTGTGACCTTGAAGCAGGGTTAATAAACGTGAGAGCATGTAGCCATTCGGGGAATAATTCGGGTTATTTTTCTTCTGTCGGAGGCGCTTGGAAGCGCTCTGGGCGCGGAGGAGGTCGCACCTCCTCCGATGGCAAAGCAGGTCGCCAGCCTTCACACCCCTAAGGCTGGGGCTACTAGACCCATTTCAAAATGGTCTCTCGAACTTGGAAAGGGCTCGCTCCGACTAATGGAAGGGCATGTGGTTCCGCTCATCGATGGCGATCAAGAGGTCGGCTTCTATTTTAAAGGCAAGGGTGAATTTTCGTTGCCCATTGATCAGGTGGATGAGCTTACGGTCGTGCGGTTTAATCTTGCGCGGAACACAAAGGTTAAATTGCGCCAGGGTATCGGAGATTGGTTTCTGGATATCCCAATTAGCGAATTGAATTTTCTCCATGAAGGTTTGAAATTGCCTGCTTTCGAATCCTCTGATGCGGCAATCAACGAAAGTATCCCGGGCAGCCTGGAGGCCTTTCGAAAAAAAAACCTAATGGCAGGCTGGCGCAATCGAAGCTACGTAATGTTGACAGCACGCCACAATCTTCCTGCCCAGGCCGCATGGTATCTAAATATCCTTGGCGAAAAGGGCCTTTGGGAATTTGCGAGAGACCCCTGGACCGCGCGCTCCGAGCAACTTTGGTTTGCAAGACCCCGATCTTCTCGCGAGGGCAAACATGCTTGGAATGATCTAGTGTTGGCCCCCATCTCGGTTCGGAACCTGGGAACCCCGCCTCGGCGGCCCGTGATGCCGCCTTTTGTGCTCAAGAACCTCAATCTCGAAATGCAGGCACTTGCCAACGGAACCGGCAGCTATGTTGCCACCGAGACTTTCTTTCCCAGTTCAGCGGGCATGAAGATGATGCGGCTGAAACTGGACAACACGATTCTAGATGGCAGCACAGGAGGAATCGTACTGCATCACCTGCACCTGAAGAAGGTGACTCAAGACGGGCAGTCCCTGCGTTTCGACCATCGAGAAAATGAAATCCTCCTGGAACTGCTTAAGCCAACTGAACTAGGCAGTCCTCTACAGTTGCGCTTCGAGGTAGAGGGTGATTTTTTGGTTCATCCTGATGGGGATAACCGCTGGGAATTGGGCAATGAAACATGGTTTCCCTCGACGGAAATAGAGGGGATGCGGTTCACGGCGACGGCGAAAATTCGAAGCGAAAAACCTTTCATTCCACTGGCCACCGGTCAAGTTGTTAGCCAACGGGAGGAGGGGGATTTTCATATCCTGGAAACCAAACTGGATCAGCCCACGTGGTCATTCTTTATCGTGGCTGGGAAATATCTCTTCGAGGAGGAGACTCGGAACGGCCTGAAAGTGAGAGTTGCGAGCTACGCACACAAATCTAATTCTGACCGGAAGCTTGCCAAGCTGGTTCTTGATATCGCCCAATACTACGAAAACATACTGGGTCCATTTCCCGTGAAGGAATTGAATGTCGTGCAGCGAAACGAATGGGGTTCGGGGCAGGCTCCCAATGGCTTCCTTTTCATTACAAACGAAGCTTTTAATCCGCAGATGGGCTTGCTGAACCAGTGGTTCTCCCAGGGAATCAATCAGCGCTACGCCCACGAAATTGCCCACCAGTATTGGGGGAACCAGGTAATGATTGCGAACGCAGAAGAGAACTGGATTTCTGAAGCCTTCGCGCAGTATTGTTCTGCCTTTGTTATTCGAAGCGGCAAAGGCGAATCGGATTTCAATCACCTTATTGCGGAATGGACGGCTCGATCGAGGGATCAAGCCGAATGGGGAACAATCCCCACTCTCGCGCGTACGTTGGCTCTGGATGATGGACCAACCACCTTTCGGATTCGCTGGTCCTTGCTGTATGGCAAGGGAGCGGTTTTGTTGAATAAAATCCACCGAGAAATCGGCGATCAGGCTTTCGTTACTCTGATGAGATCATTTCAAAAATCAGTCAAGGGGCGTCCCGGAACCACCCAGGATCTGATCAACCTTCTGAAAATAATCGCCAAGAAGGACTACACTCCCTTTTTTGAAAAATACCTGTGGGGAACGGCCATGCCGGATTGATCGGCTCTGGAACCAGAAGATCCGGAAACGCGTCCTTTCAGCTGTCTTGGTTCCTTTCGGAGGGGAACTGATGACTGTGGTGCGCAGGAAAGTTCATTGATGGTTGAGATCTCATCGCTGGATTCGGCGCAACCGGGCGTTTCTTCCTTGACTTCTGGCCTCCGCAAGCATCGAATGGCGCTTACTAAAAATTTGCGAGCGACCAAGCTCTGCCTTTGTGTGGGTGACGGTGGCACCGTAAATTTGGAACAACCCTGCGCTTCCCTTCCTCCAATGAAATGAACTTTCGCCACGGGAGTCACCATGTCCTTCGAACTTGCGAAAAACCTCTACGCCCGGATGGCGAAAGCCGTCCCGTTGGCTCGGCAGCAGTTTGGTCGGCCGCTCACCTTGGCCGAAAAAATCCTGGTCTCCCACGCCGACGATTTCGCCACCCAGACCTGGGAGCGGGGCAAGGCCATGCTGGTGTTACGCCCTGACCGCGTGGCCATGCAGGACGCCACCGCGCAGATGGCCCTGCTTCAGTTCATGCAATCGGGCCGCAAGCGGGTGGCCGTGCCCAGTTCCATCCATTGCGATCACCTGATTCAGGGCAGGGACGGCGCCGAAAAGGATCTGCCCAGGGGGCTGGATGAAAAT
>JAIFMW010000124.1 GCA_020048105.1 Deltaproteobacteria bacterium
CCCCGCCCCGATGAGCCGCTCTCCGAAGAAGAACAGCGCCTCTTCAAGTTCGAGTAGGCCCCATGCGCATTCGAGGCTGGCTCTGGGCGCTCGCATTGGTGGGCATGACGATCTTCACCGGCTGGCAGTTGGTCAGCGGTCACGCCATTCAAACCGATCTGCTGGATATGCTCCCCGACACGGAGCGCAATCCCTTGGCCGAACAGGCCATCAAGTCCCTGGCCAAGACCACCGGCGAGCGCGCGGTGTTTTTGCTGCGGGCCGAGAGCCCCGACCAAACGAAGGCCGCCGCCCTAAAAATGGCCGATAGCCTCCAGAAATCCGGGGCCTTCCAGGATGTCACCGCCACCTTGCCGCCCATCGACCCTGGCATGGTGAGCCGCTTTTACACCCCCTTCGCGTGGCGCGTCGCGCCGCCTCCAGCCGATCTGACCGCTTCGCAGGAATCCCTGCAGGCTCGCATCGCTTCTCGACTCGTTTCCCCTCAAGGCAGCTTCTCCAGCCTTGGTGCGGGCGTGGACCCTCTGGGCAGCCTGGACGAATTCCTTTCGGTCCTGCCCCTGATGTCCTCCCGCCTGACGGTGGAAGATGATCTGCTGGTGATCTCAAGCCCCTCCGGTCCCTATGTCATGTTCACCGGCGGGCTGCGGGGCTCGGCCTTTGATCCCGAAGTTCAGAAACGGGTCCTCGTGGCCACCCGGAACGCCGAGAAGGAGCTCAAGAGCAACTTCCCCGGCGTGGAGATCCTGAAGACCGGCACGGTGTTCTACGCCTCCGATGCGCGCGAATCCGCCGAGACCGAGGTCAACCTCATCAGCACCAGTTCGATGCTCTGCATCTGCCTGCTCTTTTTCGCGGTGTTCCGCTCCCTGCGGCACTTGCTGCTGGGGATGCTGGGCGTGGTGGCGGGTTTCGTGGCGGCCACGGCGGTCTGCCTGCTGATCTACGGCAAGCTCTACCTGCTCACCATCGTGTGTGGCTCCAGCGTGATGGGCGTTTCCGTGGATTACACGGTTCACTACTTCGCCACCCACCTGGGCGCGGGCGAGAGCTGGGATCCCTTCGCGGCCCTGAAAAAAATTCTGCCCGGGCTCTGGATTGGCCTGCTGACGACCTTGCTGGGCTACGCGGCCCTGCTGGTGGCGCCCTTCCCCGGGCTGCGCCAGATCGCCGTATTTTCCATCGTGGGCCTCATTGCCTCCTTCCTGACCGTACTGTTCCTCCTTCCGGAATTGCTGCCCCGACCCATGCCGCCCCAGCCACGCTTCATGCGCACCCAGCGATGGATCTTGGACTGGGGCATCAAGCTCTCGCAGATGCGCGGGGCCCAGATCACCCTGATTGCCCTGACTCTGCTCCTGGGGTTATCCCTTTTCAAGCTGCGCGTCGATGACGCGGTGCAGGGCCTGATCCTGCCTTCCCGCACCCTGCGGGCCCAGGAATCGCGCATCAGCGAACTCACGGGACTTTCCAATTCCGGCATTTTCCTGCTGGTGGAAGGGGCCGATGAAGCCCAGGTGCTGGCGCGCGAAGAGGCTCTCCTCGAACGCCTAGCCAAGACGCCGAAGACCGCCGAGCAGGAAGGCTTCCAGGCCATTTCCACCTTCGTGCCCTCCCCCGCACAACAGGAAGCGAACTTGCGCCGCCACCGCGAACTGGCTCCCCAACTGCCCAAGGCCTTGGAAGCCTCCGGCTTCAAGCCCGCCATCGGAAAGGCCCTGATCGAGGGACTCGAGGCCTCGGCCAACCAGCCACTCACGATAGGCGCTTGGCTCCAGACCGACTTTGCCACACCGTTCCGCATGCTCTGGCTCGGGGCCACCCCCAAGGGCGCCGCCTCCGTGGTCTTTCCCATGGGAGCGCCCGATTCTCGAACCCTTGAGCAAGCCGTTCAGGGCCTCCCGGGAGTCAGCCTAGTGGACAAGGCCCGCAGCGTTTCGGGCCTGCTGGGGCAATATCGCCAAATCGCCATTTGGGCATTGATCGGAGCCATCGCGCTGGTCTGGATTCTCCTCGGCTACGCCTACGGCCTCCGCGTGGGCACCGTTATTCTGCTGCCTTCCCTGGGTGGCATTCTCCTAGCCTTGGCGGGCCTGGCCTTGGCCGGTATTCCCGTGACCCTGTTCAGCACCCTCGCCCTGATTCTGGTGTTGGGCTACGGCGTGGATTACCCCATCTTCATGCGCGAAGGCGGACAGGAAGATCCCACTTATTTCGTGGGCGTGCAGGTGGCGAGCCTCTGCACGCTAATTTCCTTTGGCCTGCTGTGCTTCAGTCATACGCCTGCCCTTCAGGGCTTTGGCCTGGCCGTGGCCCTGGGTGTGCTGGCCTCCACCGTTCTATCGATCCTCGCCTTGGCGCCCAAGGAGGCTGCATGAAGGTTCTTTGGCTGGCTCCTCTGGTGGCCCTTGCCCTGATCGGCTGCCGCAATCCGGCCAACGGTCCGCTCATGTTGGGGCGTGGCGTGCCTTTCGCGCTAAGGGCTCCCGCCGATGGACCGAAACTCTTCTCCACCCAGGAAGTGCGTTTTCACATGCCCGATGGCAGCGAAGAGCTGTTAGTGACCTCCGTGGAGAATGATGCCGAGCGCATGAGCATCGTGGCTTCAACGCCCATGGGCCAGACCCTTTTCACCATCCAGCTCAAACAAGGCGCCGTGCTCGTCGACAAACGAATTCCCTTGCCCCAGATGTTCGATCCCCGCCTACTACCCGCGCTGATTCAGTTGGCCAATTGGCCCCTGGAGGAACTGCGCAAGGGCCTCGAAGCCAATGCCACCCTTGATGAAAATGGCGAAGTGCGTGAATTGCGCCGCAAAGGGCGCACGGTTCTGACGTTGCGCCGGGAAGGGCAACCGCCCCTCTTCAAAAAAGTCACCTTGGATATTCCCTCCGCTTCCATTCGCGCCACCATCACCACGCTTGAAGATTGATGCCCATGACGACTGCGCCCTTTTATCTCTCCGCACTTGGTCTGGTGAATGCCCTGGGCCGAGGAAAAACCTCCGTAACCGAGGGGCTGTTCCGGGGCGACACCTCGGGACTGTTGCTGGAAAGCGGCTGGATTCCGGGCAAAGACGCTCGCGTGGGCCGTGTGCTCAGCGAACTGGCACCTCTCCCTTCGGCCTTCGGTATCGATGACAGCCGCAACGCTCGATTACTCCTGGCGGCGCTGGAAGAAATCCGGGATGAGATTGAAGCCGAGCTCGTGAAACACGGCCCCACCCGCATCGGCGTGGTGCTTGGCACCAGCACCTCGGGCATGGATTCGGGCGAAAAGGCCATGGCCCATCACATGGAGCACCAAGCCTTCCCCGATGCCTACCATTACTTCCAGCAGGAGATCGGCCGCCCTGCGCCCTTCCTGGCGGATTACCTGGGCCTGCGCGGCCCGGCCATCACCGTTTCGACGGCCTGCACGTCCAGTGGTCGCGCCATTGCCACGGCGCGAAATCTCATTCGCCTAGGCATCTGCGATGCCGTGATCACCGGCGGCGCGGACTCCCTGTGCAAGCTGACCCTCAATGGCTTCAAGGCCCTGGAAGCAACGTCCACCAACCTGACCAATCCCATGAGCCGCAACCGCGAGGGCATCAATATCGGCGAGGGGGCCGTGCTCTTCATTCTGCGAAGGGAAGAAGCCGAAGTGGCCTTGCTCGGGATAGGCGAAACCAGCGACGCTCACCATATCTCGGCGCCCGACCCCACGGGCCTTGGCGCGGAAAACGCCATGCGTATGGCCTTGGCGGATGCGGGCTTAAGCCCAGAGCAGATCGGCTACTTGAACATGCACGCCACGGCCACGCCCAAGAACGACGAAATGGAAAGCCGCGCCATCGCCGGAGTCTTTCCTCACGGCGTGCGCTGCAGCGGCACCAAACCTCTGACGGGGCACACGCTGGGCGCCGCGGCGGCTACGGAATTGGCCTTTTGTTGGCTGACCCTTCAGCCTCGCTGGAACCCTGGCGATCTCCTTCCCCCCCATCGCTGGGATGGCGAGGCGGATCCAGAGTTGCCCATGCTGTCCTTGGTCATCGACGGCCAGACACTGGGCCAGGCTCACCTCTGCCTTTCCAACGCCTTCGCCTTCGGTGGCAATAACCTCAGTTTGGTCGTGGGACGCCCATGAAGCCCATTCAGGAATTTGTGCCCCAGCACCCGCCCATGCTCTTGCTGGATGTGGTGATTGAGGTCTCAGAAACCCTTTGCCGCACAAGCCTGCGCGTGGATCCAAAGGCCTGGTACGCCAATCCCGATGGCACGATGCCCGCCTGGCTGGGTCTCGAACTGATGGCCCAAACCGCCGCTGCCCATAGCGGCTGGAAGAACCGGGACGCTGCGAGCCCCAAGAGCGGCTATCTGCTGGGAACGCGCCGCTACCAAAGCACCCTGGACCACTTTCCGGCCGATTCCACCTTGGTGATCCAAGCCGAATTGGACTATGCGGGAGTCTTTGGGCAAAGCGCCTTTCTTTGCCAAATTTCCTTGAATGAAACCACCGTGGCGGAGGCCACCCTGAAAGTTTTGGAAAGCGCATGACCACATACATATTATTTTGCGGGAGCACCCTGTGACCGCATCCTGGCGACCCGAAGACTTACTAACCCATCGGCGGCCCCTGCTCTTGCTGGATGAAATCCAGGAAGTCACGCCAGAAAACTGCATTGCCTTGGCGTATATCGATCCAACCGCTTGGTACGCCGATGACGATGGCGCCATGCCGGGCTGGTTCGGGATCGAATTGATGGCCCAGACCGTCTCGGCGTACAGCGGCTTCCAGAAGCGGATGCTGGGTGAAGAACCCCGCGTGGGCTTCCTGCTGGGCACCATCAAATTCGAACTGCCCTGCCAGGCCTTTTCTGCCGGGCAAACCCTGGAAATCGAAGCCAAGTTGCACTTCCTGGACGAGTCGGGACTCAGTGCCTTTCGTTGTGAGATCCGTCATCAGGGACAGCCGTTGGCTTGTGCTATGTTAAAAACCTTTGAGCCTGTATGAATCCTGCCGACAAAGCCCCTTCCCGAAACGTTTTAGTAACCGGCGCCACCGGCAGCATTGGCCGGGCGATTGCCCTTCAATTGGCCTCGGACGGCTTCAATGTGACACTGCATTGCCGCAGCCGATTGGCGGAAGCCCAGGCGCTCCAGGCTGAAATTCAGCAGAGCGGTGGCAAGGCCGAGGTAATCCAATTTGATATTACGGAGCGCGCCGCGGTCCGCACGCTGCTCGAAGCTCACATCGAGGCGCACGGCCCCTTCTACGGCGTGGTTTGCAACGCAGGCATCACCCGCGATAACGCCTTCCCCGCCCTGACCGAAGACGACTGGGATCTCGTGCTGCGCACTAGCCTGGAAGGCTTTTATAACGTTGTGCACCCACTCACGATGCCCATGATTCGCACCCGCAAGGGAGGCCGCATCGTTTGCATTTCCTCGGTTTCCGGCATCATCGGCAACCGCGGCCAAGTGAACTACAGCGCCGCCAAGGCGGGACTCATCGGTGCCACAAAGGCACTGGCGGTGGAACTGGCCGGGCGCGGTATCACCGTAAACGCCGTGGCCCCAGGCTTGATCGAATCGGAAATGCTGGATTCCGTTTCCCTGGAATACGCCCTGCAAGCCATCCCCATGAAGCGCGTGGGCAAGCCACAAGATGTCGCAGCTACTGTGAGTTTTCTCTTTTCGGATAGTGCCAATTACATCACTCGCCAGGTCATCAGCGTCAACGGAGGCATGATTTGACGCGCCGGGTGGTGGTCACGGGTATGGGCGGTGTCACCGCCTTTGGCGATAACTGGGATGCCATCAAGACGGCTCTCCGAAGCGGCAAAAGCGGGGTTCGCTACATGCCCGAATGGGACATCTACCCCGATCTCCAGACCCGCCTGGGCGTGCCTGCGGATTGCTTCGAAGTGCCTTCTCATTACCCACGCAAGATCGTGCGCTCCATGGGCCGAGTGGCCATGCTGGGCGTTCGCGCCACAGAATTGGCCCTGAACGATGCGGGGCTCCGCGAGGATGCCTCCATTCACGACGGGCGAATGGGCGTGGCCTACGGTTCCTCCTCGGGCAGCCTGGAACCCATGCTGGCGTTGGGACGCGGCGTGGTAGAAGGCAATTTCCGGGGCGTCAGCGCCACGGGCTATATCCAGGCCATGAGCCACACTGCCGCTGTTAATATCGGCGTGTTCTTCAGTCTGAAGGGCCGGGTCATTCCCACCAGCAGCGCCTGCACTTCCAGCAGCCAAGCCATCGGCTACGCCTTCGAGGCCATCCGCTACGGCAAGCAGGATGTCATGGTGGCTGGTGGCTGTGATGAGCTCAGCTTCTGCCATGCGGCGGTCTTCGACACGCTCTTCGCCACGAGCCTGCGCAACGATTCCCCTTCAACCTCCCCTCAGCCCTTCGACAAGGACCGCGATGGACTGGTACTGGGCGAAGGCGGCTGCACCTTCATTCTCGAAGAACGGGAGCACGCCTTGGCCCGCGGGGCCAAGATTTACGCCGAAGTGCTCGGGTTCGGTACCAATTCCGATGGCGCCCATGTCACGCAACCGCAGGCTGAAACTATGGCCGTCACCATGCAATTGGCCCTTGCCGATGCGGCCATTTCCCCCGATTCCATCGGGTGGGTCAACGCCCACGGCACCGCCACCCAACCCGGCGATATCGCCGAGAGTCACGCCACTCGCCAGACATTCGGCCGGGCCATTCCCATCTCTTCGCTCAAGAGTTTCTTCGGCCACGCCCTAGGCGCCTGCGGCTCCATCGAAGCCTGGGTCGGCATCCAAATGCTACGGGAAGGCTGGGTCGCCCCCACCCTGAACCTGAACAACCCCGATCCCCATTGTGCGGATCTGGACTACATCCAGGGCGAAGAACGGGCCATGACCTGCGACACCTTCATGAGCAACAACTTCGCCTTCGGCGGCATCAACACATCCTTGATCTTCCGCTGCGAGAAGTAGCTAAAGGAGCGCTGGATCACTCCAATTTCAGCCACTTGTAAATAATGGCCTTCAGTTCCCCGTCGTAGTTCACAGGGTTGCGCTGAATGTGGGAAAAGCCTGCGACTTTGGCCATCAGGACGGTCCGGACATCGGGTACCTCGGCAATCAGGATCACGGGCACCGACGTGCAATAGCCCTGTTTCTTGAGCTTTTCCAGGAATTCGCGAGCCCCCACGGCACCCACCTTCTGTTCCATTAGAACCAATTCCGGCGGTGTGGTTCGAAAGAACCGCATCACCTCGATCATGTTCTGGGCTTCCTGGATCAGCCGGAAGCCATCCACCTGAAGCGTGCCGCTCAGGATGGCCCGATCCAAATCATCCTTGATGATGATCATGATCCGCTTACCCCGCTTCTTGATCTGAAGCAGACGCTCGTGAGAGTCCGGCCGAGCGGCTTGCAGATCATCGTCCTGTTGGGCCGCCTGGGCTTCTCCAGGCTCAGAGACGGACGCATCTTCCTCGGAGACATCCCAGGTTTCTTCCACTTCCGCAGATGGTTCTGGGATCTGACCCAACTCCATGGCAGCCCGTCGATGCTTGACGGGGAAACCCTTTGCGAAGGTCGGAAGCCGTCTTGTCATGACCTGGTGGAGGAGTTGGGTTTCCATGCCTCCCAATCCTTCCAGCCGAATCCCCATGACCACACCAATGGTAGAAGGCCGGAGGTAGCGGACCATGCCCGAACATTCGATCGTTGGTATGTGGGGGAGATTCTGGATCCGCACCATCGGGAGAGGCTTGCCCGCCTCGAATAGTTCCGGATTGATGCCCAATTTGTGATTATCCCGAATGGAAATGGCGCGATCGATCCGAATGCACAGCCCTTCCATGCTGAGATTGACCAAGCGTCCCGTGGCTCCCTTGCCCTCGAAAAAACCTTCCAACACGGTGCAGGAGGCTTTTTCCCGAGGACCAAACCGGGTCCTTAGTTTACCCCGGCGTTCCGCATGAAGCACCTGCTCGGGAACGGTGAACAAGGCTCGTAGATAGCCGTCCCGCTTAAGGAAGCGCAGGGAGGTATCAAACCTCATCCCATCCAAGGAGAAAACCATTTGCATGGAGGTATTGGGTTCCAACTCCCCGGAAAGCGCGCGCTGGAGTGCAATCGTTATGGTTCGATCCTCCTCATGCAGCATCGTGATTTTTGCAGTCATGGGCACCAAGTCATCCTTGTGCAGCCAAAGTTGCACATTGGCCCCCAAGCGAATCAATTCCTCCAGGTAGGCGAGGATCGTGGACCGATCCTTTAGAACCGGTTCACCATTTAGTTCATCTTTGGGTTTAAAAAGTCCCAGCAATGCCATATTTGGCCTTGTGAATGCAAGCTGTTCAAAACGGTTCGACCGGTTAGAAAGAAAAGAAACTCGCCCCAGAATGAACCGATATTTAAGTCTTCGGCACAAATTTTCATTACTTGATAGCCACGAATACGCCAAATCATTGAACGCTGAGAACCTCTACGCTATTGAAGACCATTCGCCCCGTGGTACCGTGTCTTCAAAGTTCGGAGATGCCCATGCGCATGGCTGTCCTATTTGTTTTAGCTGTTTTTCCACTATCCGCGCAATTCTGGAGTGAATTGGCCAACCCTAAAGTGGAGGTTGTCCTCACCCATCCCCCAGGTTTGGGCTTGAAGATTGATCGCGTGGCCTTCATCCCAGGGCGAGATTTCAATTCACGCGAACTGGCCGATCAACTCACCGCCGGAGTGGTCGAGAGTCGGGCCATCGAGGTGGTGGATCGCAGTCATCTCGATATTGTTTTGAAGGAACAGGAGCTGGGACAAAGCGGCTACATCGATCCCAGCACGATCGCATCTCTGGGAAAATTGCTGGGGCCCACCGCCGTGGTGATCGTGAACGTCAATCGTTCAGAATTCTCCAAGAATCAGGCCACCAAGGAAGAACGTTTCAAGGACAACAAGGGCGTTGAACAAGTGCGGACTCAGCGCCGCAGCATTCTGGTGCTGGATTTTTCCGCCTCGGTGCAAGTGGTGGATTTGGGTACGGGCAAGATCTTCGGCGCCCAGCGCATTGAAGAAAACCCTTCCGCCTTCAGCTCTTCCTACGACGGCTGGCCCGCCTACCCTCGCGAAGGCGATGTGCGCCGCGCGGCCCTCGAATCGGCCCGTGGCAAAGTCATGCGGCTGCTGCTGCCCTGGACCGAAACCCGCAAGCTCACCTTTTTTAATGACAAAGAATTCCAGATGAACCTGGCCTACGATCGCCTGGAACTGCGCGATTACCAGGGCGCCATGGACTTGGCAAAGAGAGGCCTGGAGCTATCCAAGAACGACACGACTCGAAAGCCCAAGTACTACCCCCGCACTTACTACAACCTGGGCATCATGCACTTCATTCTGGGCAATTACGATGAGGCGCGTCCCTTCCTCCAACAGGCCTTGGATATGCAGCCCGACGCCAGCATCTTCCGAACCGCCTATCGGGAATGCCTGGATGCCCTGGACCTTCAAGCCGCCCTGCGAAAATCCGAAGCCCGAAGCGCCGCCATGGCCAAACCTCCAAGCACACCGCCGCCGACCATTGCGCCCCCCGCCAACGGAAAGGCGAGCCCAGAAGACCGCCTAAGAAAGCTGCAGGAGTTGTATAAAAAGGGCCTACTAGAGAAGAGCGAATACGAAGCCAAGAAGGCCGAAATTCTGAAGGAAATCTAGTCTTTTGGTTAGCGAATGGGCCGTGATCACGCGGCCTGGCTCAAAATCATGGGAAGTAAGGCCGCGGCCGATAGAGCAGCCAGGGGTCCTTTGGGGAACGTCATGGGTTGGCGAGCGGCGCTGTTGGTTGTGCTTTCGTGGGGCCTTAGCGCTTTGCCATCCGTCCAGGGCCAGGACCTTGGAGCCCCCATCATCACCAACTTCGAGCCTGAGAAATACAAGGGCCATTACCAAAACTGGATGGCGATTCAGGATCGTCGGGGCATCCTGTATTTCGGTAACACCGATGGCATTCTCGAGTTTGATGGACAGCATTGGCGCCACATCAGCACGCCGACCATATCCTCGATAAGAGCCTTGGCGGCCGGATCCGATGGCACGATTTACTATGGTGGCAATGGCGACTTGGGCCACTTGACTGTTTCCTCCACCGGCCAAGTCACAGCCAAATCGCTGCTAGCAGCCCTCCCCGAGGGCGAAAGAGCCTTCAGTGACGTGCTCCAGATCCTGACAGGTAATGATGGGATCTACTTCCTGACCCGCACCAAGGTCTTTCGCTTCAACGGCGGCCGCATCACGACCATTTCCTGCGAACCCGCCCCGAGCCAATCCTGCCTGCTGAATGGAACCCTCTTTTTTGCCGACACGGAGAAAGGACTTTGCCTACTCGATGGCGACCGGGTGGTACCGATCCCCCAATTGGCAGGCCTCTACGACGGTAAGCGCATTGTCCTAGCGCCCTTCGGCCCCCACGAACTGCTGCTGGGAAGGACTTCTGGAAATTTCCGCCGCATCGATCTCTCCAGCCTTTGGGATGAAGCCTCCCGGCGCTACCTCCCCAACCGCACAGCATCCAAGACGGCCGTGATTCAGAACTTTCCCACCGAAGTGGATGCGCTGATCAGTGAGAGCAACCCCCTCCTGTATCGACTTGTGCCCTTGGGGCCGAAAGCCTTCGCCATCGCCACGCTTCAGTCCGGCATCATCATTTTTGATCGGACGGGAAAGATTACCCGCGCCATCAACAAGGCCAGTGGA
The DNA here is from genome assembly GCA_020048105.1 of Deltaproteobacteria bacterium. Classification (GTDB taxonomy): domain Bacteria; phylum Acidobacteriota; class Holophagae; order Holophagales; family Holophagaceae; genus JAYREN01. Next base: position 10,721 of record JAIFMW010000124.1, read on the forward strand.
CTGCTCGATAACACCGTCACCGGACTCTTTTTGGATCGTGCCCAAAACCTTTGGGCCACCCTCAACGCTGGCATCTCACATATTGAACTAAGCGTACCGCAGTCCACCTTTGGAGCCCGCAACGGCATCGAAGGGGTTTCGCTTACGGCAGGTTTCCACAAGGGGCGGCTGTATGTGAGTACCTTCCAGAATCTCTTTGTACAGACCCCATACCGCTACACCTTGGAAAGCGGCTTGCCCAAGTTTGTGGCCGTCCAGAATGGTCCTCGCGAAATCTGGCAGTTCCTGGAGGTCAATGGCGATTTCCTTGCCGCCAGTGGCCGTGGACTATTCCAGATCCAGGGCAGTACCGCTTTCCGCGTGCCAGGTTCGGCAGATACCACCTGCATGAGTCTGAGTGTGTCGCGGCGCTGGCCAAACCATCTCTTCGTGGGCCGTATGGGTGGAATGGATGTTTTCCGGCGCACCTCCGCCCAGTGGGCCTTCCTGGGAAGGTTGGAGGGGGTGACAGAAAGCATCCGCAGCGTGACCGAGGACAGCAATGGCGATCTTTGGCTGAGCACCGATGCCAAAAAGTTGTTGCGGGCCCATTTCCATGGAAACAAGCCCACCGAAGTGACCGTGCAAGAATTTGCCACCGAACATAGCCTGCGCGGTCTTCGAGCCTTCTCGCACGGTACAACGTTATTCGCCGCATCGACCAAAGGCCTGCTCCATACCACGGTCCAGCCATGGCGAAACGAAGGGCCCAACGAAGTCAACTTTGCGCCCGAGCCGAGCCTGGGCAAGGCCTTCGATAACCCCCTGATCACGTTCTCGACGGTTTTCTCAGATCGCAATGGCGGGTTCTTCTTCCTCGCTTCCTCCGGTGTGATCTGGGCCCTTCCCAGCACGGGAGGCCAATACGAAATGATCACCAAGCCCTTCCAGGGGCTCCCGGGAATGACACGAGAAGGCTTGCTGCATTCGGATGGCAGCGTATGGCTTCCGGGGAGAGTGCTGCACCGGATCGAGCCACTGGCAGCCAAGAACTATGACCAACCCTTCGCGGTGCTGATTCGGAAGGTATTCACCAAGGCAAAGCGCACGGTATTCGAAGGCACTTACGGTTTCAAAGGCACCGTCCACCCAGCCCAACAGACCGTGTTCACACCTAGCCAAGGGGCCTCCGAAACCCCGGAACTTCCCTTCAAGGAAAATGCCCTGGCCTTTGAATTCTCTGCCACCTTCTTCGAGAAGCCGGGTACCACCCAATTCCAGTATCTGCTCGAAGGTTTCGAAAAGGACTGGAGCGAATGGACCGCCGGCACCAGCAAGGAATACACCTACCTGAAAGAAGGCAATTATCGCTTCCGGGTGCGGGCCAAGAATCTATACGGCACCGTAGGGCAGGAATCCTCTTACCGATTCCGAATCCTGGCACCCTGGTACCGAACGCCTTGGGCCTACCTGCTTTGGTTCACCTGTGGAAGCCTTGGCCTCCTAGGCGCGGTTTACCTTTACACACGCAGGCTGCATCGCCAAAAAGCAATCCTGGCGGCCCAGGTTGCGGCACGCACGGCTGAACTGAGCACCGTCAACGATCGGCTCTATCGACTCAACGACGAAAAGAACCGCATCATCGGCGTTGCCGCGCACGATCTGCGCAGCCCCTTATCCGGCATTCTGCTCGCCTGCGATCTGATGGCAGACGAACCCGGAGTGGATCACACGACAACGATCCAAGCCATCGCCCGCCAAGGGCACCGAATGGTGGAACTCATCCAAGGCCTGCTGGATGTCAATGCCATCGAAGCCAATAGCGCGGAACGCCCCAGCCTCACGAGCCTTGACCCTATTCCATGGATCGAAAGCGCTTGCAGGTCCCTCGCGGTGCGGGCCGAGAAAAAAGGTATCACCCTGGACGCCGACCTGGGTCCGCCCGGAATAATGCTCTACGCGGATGGCCGCCATGTCGCAAGGGTGATGGATAACCTGCTGAGCAATGCTGTGAAGTATTCTCCCCCGGGCAGCCATGTGCAGATCCGTAGGGTCGAAGAGGCTCAGCATTCCGTGTTCCGCGTACAGGACCAGGGTCCGGGCCTCACCCCGGAAGATCAGCAGCGCCTCTTTCAGACCTATGCCCGTCTAAGCGCTCAGCCCACGGCCGGTGAAAGTTCCGTGGGCCTGGGTCTTTCCATCGTCAAGAAGCTCGTGGAAGGGATGGATGGGCAAGTCTGGGCAGAGAGTAGCCCCGGAAAAGGAGCAACTTTCTGTGTGCGCCTACCCCGTGGCTGATTTTTTATCGAACCTGTTCTGGATCCCCTCGCGAATCAGGAAACATTTTTAGGCCCTCGGCCAAAATTCAACACGCGATGAAAATCGCCTTGACAGCCCCTTAGACCCAAGGGATATTCAACCTATGTTGAAAAAAAGCCTTGAGCCCCTGCCTACCCCCAGCCCCCGGGGCCGCAAGGCGATCAAAGTGGAGCCGCGAATCATTTTGGACGCTGCCTTGAAGGTCTTTGCGGAACAGGGTGTGGCTGGAGCGAACCTTCGAGCCATCGCCCGGGGCGCGGGTTGTGACCCGGCGCTGATCTACTACCACTTCGGAAGCAAGGAAGGGATCTTCGAGGCCCTGCTGGACGAGCTGTTTGGCGAACTGCAGCGTGAACTAGCCAAGGTCGTCGGCGAAACGACGGGTCAGCCCACCCAGGAGCGCATGCGACAGGTCATGGACCTCATCGTGCGCCAATTGCGCACCCGCGGCCGAGGCCTTCAGGGCATCGCCCGGGGCGAGGTGGTGGCGGGCGCCGAAGGCACGCGTATTTCAATCGCCAAGCGGCTGCGCCCGATCTTGGATCTGCTCCGTCAGGTCTTCGCCGAGGGCATGGCCAAGGGGGAGGTCCGGGCGGATCTGCCCTTGCCCATCCTGCCCTTTTTCTTTCTGCGTCCCCTGGTGGAGATTCTGGAACTCATACCCGTCATGAGCGCCCACCTCTCTGACTTTCCACCGGAGGAGGCTCTGGCCATGGCCCTGACGGCCTGGTTCGACCTCTTCTGGAACGGCGCGAGTCCTAGCCAGGAAAGGGGGGACCGCCTGCTCCCTGCGGTCGCGAAGTCCCCCCTTTGACCCCCACGGGGTGTTCAGGCAAAGCCTGGTCACCACGTCTGCCACGAAATTGCGGTTCAAGGCCGCGCTGAACACCGGAGCACCCCATGAGACCTGTCGCCTCCATCTTTTTCGTCTTAACCACCTTGCTGGTGCCTTCCTTGGCCTGCCGACGGGGAAGCGCCCCGACCGCGCTGGAGGTTTCAGGCAACATCGAGGCCTATCCCGTGGAAGCCAGTTTCCGCGTGGGGGGCAAGATCCTGGAACGGCCCGTGGATGAGGGCATGACGGTGCAACTCGGACAGGTCCTGGCACGGCTGGATGCCAAGGATCTGGAACAACAGGTGGCGGCCCGACAGGCGGACGCCGCCACGGCCAAGGCCGCGCTGGCGGCGGCACTCGCGGGTTCCAGAAAGGAAGAAATCGAAGCCTCCAAAGCTGTATTGGCCCAGGCGGAGGCGGATCTACGGCGCCAGGAGCCAGACTTGCTGCGCATGGAAGGCCTCCACAAAGAGGGCGTGCTCTCCCGCCGCGATCTGGACGCCAGCCGCGCGGTCACGGAATCTTCCCGCGCACGAGTGCGGGAAGCCGCTCAGCGCTCCGCCCTCGTGCAGAAGGGACCGCGAGCCGAAGACATCGACCAATTGAAGGCCCGCTTCGAACAGGCCTCCCAGGCCCTGGCCATGGCTCAAACGCAATTGAGTTACGCCACGCTCGTCTCCCCCGTCACGGGCCTGGCGCTCTCCAAAAACGTAGAACCCGGCGAGTTCGTGGCCCCGGGCACGCCCGTGCTGACCCTGGCCGATCTGCGCAAGGTATATCTGCGGGCCTATGTGGAAGAAACAGACCTGGGCCGGGTGAAGGTGGGCCAAACGGTGCAACTGCGCACGGACACATGGCCCGGCAAGGTCTATGAAGGCAAGGTCGCCTTCATCGCCGAGCAGGCAGAGTTCACGCCCAAGAGCGTCCAGACCAAGAAAGAGCGCACCAAGCTGGTCTATCGCCTCAAGCTCGAGGTACCAAATCCAACGCTGGAGCTAAAACCCGGCATGCCCGCCGACGCGACAATTCAGCTGGAGAAGTAATGCAGGCCATTC
>JAIFMW010000071.1 GCA_020048105.1 Deltaproteobacteria bacterium
CGCACGCTGGCGCTGGCCTGACCTTCGATAGCGAGGAGAGCGAGACTATTGCCCGCTTGGGCCACCACCACGCGTCGCAAGCCGGGGCTGGCGAGCGTCTCGGCCTTACCTTCGCCGTTGAAGGTGAGAGTCTTGGCTGAGGTACCTTCGTAGAACTGGCCAGTCACGGCGCCCAAGATGGCACCATTGGTGGCATTCACGGCCTGCACGCGCAACTTGCCGCCATCCTGCTCACCGAGCAGGGCCAGATCCGTGACGAGCCAAGGCACGTAGGCCGCATCCTCGCCTCGGAGCACTTCTAGCAGATAGACACCCGCCGGTTGCGCGGGCAGTTCCACGCGGCTCAGATGACCTCCATTGCCAGATTCATCCTCGCTGCGATCACCTTCTTCTTCGTCATTACTGCCGGTCTTCTTGCCGGTGATTTCTTCTGTCACCTTGGGCACGATTTCCGAAATAAAGGCCAGGCCCGGCTGGTTCTCCAGCGGCAGGGCTTCGCCTTCGCGAGGCGTGATGGCAGTGGAACGGCCCTGCTGAAGCCGGTCGGATTGGCGGGCCACATCGCGCAACCCCCGCGTGGCCGTGCGATGCACGGTGACGAAAGCACGCCGCCCGCCCCAGAGGAAGGCTTCGCGGAGCGTATCGAGCGGATCTCGCCCGGCTCGCCCACCCTCGAAGGCGGGATTACCCGGCCCCTTGGCCAGAAGATCTTTGAGGAAAACCGAGGGATCTTTCAGTCGATGAATGCGAACTCGCACATTGGTCGGGATGGGGCCAGCGGCCTCCAGGTAGGCCACGCGGCCCGGCAGCGTGGGCCGCGGCACGGCAAAGGCGCCGGTCCAACCGCCTTCGCGCCAGGGTGCCTCTCGCCCTTTTTGCTGGGAGGTCCCGGTGATGGGCACCAGCAAGGCCACGGGGAGCATCAATGTGAGGAGGGGTCGCAACCAGCGCATATCAGAGCCTTGAGGAAGTAGAAAGTTCAGCAAGCACCTTCCAGCGGAACACACCGAGGAAGGCCGAATTTTCAGCAAGAGGACGGAATTCGGGATCGGGATGATGCAGCAATTCATCGAGGCGCACGCGACGGACTTCGCCCTCGGAGCGGGTGGTGGCGGTGCCTTCGGGGCCCGTGTGGTACAGCAGCATGGGCTGACCATCGGAATCCGGCCGCACAAAGGCCATGGCGTGATCCGGCTGGGCGTGGGTGCCACCTCGGGCAAAGAACAGCAGATCTCCCGGGCGGGCTTCCATGGTTTCGCGGCCCAGGGGCACGCAAGCGAGGCGACGCAGGAAGGCACCCTTGGCGAAGGGCTGCCAACCATCGGGGGTCGGGAAAGCTCGCCGCCAGGGACCGGCCATGGTCAGGCTCGGTTCCCCCGCCACGGAGGATTCCGCAAAATTCACCCGGTTCCGCCAAGCCTCTGTATGGGGCCCCCAGGCTTCCCGGAAGGCAAAGCGCAGGATTCCCGCGCAATCGCGCTGAGCGGGCTCCCAGGCTGGGCTGGGGCCTTCCAATTGCTGCTCCAGGATGGCCACGAACCATTTGCGGAAGGCCTCGCGATCCCCCTGTTCCGATAACGAGGAGGCTTCACCGCCTCCCGTGGGGAGAATCGACATGGCCTGATGAAACCTTGGCCAAGCCACCAGGGTCACAGTGACACCCTGCTTGGGAGCGACGAAAAAGCCCTCTCGCGCATTGCCCCAAATTTCAGCGCCCTGCACCTTGGCACCCCAGGCGGGACGGCTCAGGCCAAACAATGAACGGCTTTCCAAAACCACCCGCTGCACGGGGTTGCCCTCGGTGCGTTCGAGGGTAGCCCGGTGGCGAAGCGGCACCAAGGCCCCGAGGGCCGCCAGCAGCCCCAGGCCACCGGCAATCAAGAGTGGGGCAGCCTTCATTTGGGTCGTGCCTCGAAGCCCGCAGAGGTGAGATTGACTTCGAGCGTTTGGCGGCCCAGGCCACGCAAGGCGCCCAGGAAGGGACCGAAGGTGGAAGCGACTTCCGCAGCCGCTTCATCTTCGCTGGGGGAGGGCTCGCCAAACCACCAGTAGCGACCGCCATGATTGATGCGGAGGTAGCTGAGCAGCAGGGCTTCCAGATCCTTGGCGGCCTTTTCACCGTCGATGGCAACGCGACCAAAGGCATTGGAAGGCAGATCCGCCAACGTGGGTGCCTGTCCCAACAGCCCCGCCATCACGGCCTGCACCGCGTCATCGTCACTGCCCAAGACCAGCGTGTCATTCACGATGGCGTAGGCGGGCGTGAAGGTCTGCTCAGTCACAATTCGATGAATCAGGATGCCCTTGGCGTATTCCCGGTTCTGAGCCTTGCCCTTGAAGAGCTTGGTCCAGAGTTTCTTGGTTATGTCTTCGACCTGAGCGCCCTTCCCCGCCTGAATGGGCAGGGCCAGCGCCAAACTGGGGCTCATGCCCGGTTCACCAAATCCACCGTATACCTGCACCTTGCCCTGACGCTCCAATCGGGACGCCTGGTAGGCGCCTTCGCGTTTGAGCTTTTGGAATTCAGTGAGCGCGGCTCGCTGCGCCGGGCTGAGCGGTTGCGGCACAGTCCAGCCATTCCACAAGAAAGCCGCGCCCCTCAGATCCAGTAGGCCTTGCAGGGCAGCGACTTCGCCACGCAGCCCCTTGCGCCCCACATTGCGGGCCTTCACTTGATTGAGTTCGGCCTGGTACTGCTGCTGTTGTTGGGGAGAAAGATTCTTGCCCCCATCCGCGAAGGTCGCTAAGGCGGGTTCCGTCAAAGTTTCCTCACGATCGATGCGAAGAATGGCGCCCATCATGGCTTCGGTGGGACCAGCGCCCAGGGCCGCCGAGATCGCCCCACTACGCGGCGCGGCCTTGGCGATAAAGGGATTGGGCCAGGTCTGCTGAGCTAAGCCTTGCATCCGGCGCCGAATGACAGTGCGCTCGAAAGCCGCGGTGGCACCAAACCTTGGCACGATCCAAAGCGAAACATCGGTGCCAGGGTTCACCGCAGCCAGCGCCACCTTGCACCATTCCAAGCGCTCGCCCAGCGAAACCAGGGCCGTGGGGGAAATGACCGAACCCAGGGTGGCTGCCTTATCGCTAATCCAGGTTCCTTCCGGCGAAACCCAAAGGTTCAGCACGCCGCCCGAACCACGAACTTGGGTGACCTCCTTGCCATCCCCCAGTTTCGCCGTTCGCACCCGAGCCCCCTTGGAGGTTGGGTTCAGCTTCAGAAGTTCCAACGCCAGCTTGGTGCGCGTGGGCAAATCGCCGGGAATGAAAATCAATGTTCCAGCAGATGGCCCGGCGCCCCGCGTGGTGCCGTAGTGCAGAACCCAGGCTTCCCGCTGGGCCAGGGGTTCCAACACCGGCGCAGCCTGCTTGATCCACGGACCGATATGCCGAAGCAGGAAGCCCGCGCGGGTTCCCTGAGCCAAGGCCCCCACAATGCCAGCCTCGCCACCGGCGAGGTTCTGCAGCTTAGCCAGCCCGGGTTGAAGCTGTTTCAGCCGCAGCAAGGCCGAGGGTTGGGGTGCACGGTCGAGCCCCTTGGGCAGCTGTCCATTAGCCTCGAGTTTCGGCAACAAGGAAGGGCTAGGAATCCACTGGAAACGCCACGTTGCGCCATCCAGATGCAATCCGAGGCCATGGGTCCAGGGGCGATCCAACCGTGAACCGGGCTCCATGTATAGGTAGGCTTCTCGGTCGCTGTATTTGAAACCTCGATGATAGAGAAACAGCGCCACCTCATCCCGATCAGCGGCCCTTCGCAAGGCTGCCGATGCCCACTGTTCCATGGGGCGATCACTCAACACCACCAGGGCCGCGCGGCGATCCAGTTCGGATCCGCGTAAGCGTTCCAGCAAATTTTCAGTTTGCTCGGTGTAGGAGAGATCAAAGAATTTCACCCCTCTCCAAATCCGCTGGCCACGCGCGTCATTGCGGTAGTAGCTCCAGCTTTTCACCTGATCCCAGGCCCAGTTCTTGGTGGACTGAGTGCCCAGAGTGCCCTGCCCCCATACACTTTGCGCTGCCAGGGCACAAAGCCCCAGGGCGAGTCCTCGCAGCCCAAATCCATCCCACCCCACTGGAACCTCCGATGTTGCTTCGAAGCTTACCAAGACACCGGAATTTCCCCTATGGATGGCAGAATAGGAAAATGAGCAAACAACGCGTAATCACCAACCTCAAAGGCCTTTTCACGCCAGATCCCAATATGGCCTGGGCCACCCAATCCATCGAGGATGCAGCCCTGGCGATTCAAGATAATCGCATCGCCTGGATGGGCCCTCGCCACGATCTACCTTCCGGATGGAAGGATGCCGAAGTCATCGACGGCCAGGGCCGCTGGGCCACGCCAGGGTTCGTGGATCCCCACACCCATCTGCTCTTTGGCGGCGACCGCAGCCAGGAATTCAATCGCCGCCTCCACGGCGTGACCTATGCCGAACTCGCCGCCGCCGGCGGTGGGATTCGCGAAACCGTCCGGGCCACCCGCCTAGCCAGTGTCGAGGAACTGATTCAGATCGGCGAAGAACGGCTCCGAAAGCTTTCCCGCAAGGGCGTCGTTCACCTGGAAGCAAAAACGGGCTATGGCCTGAGCTTGGAATCCGAATCGAGACTCCTGGAGGCCTACGCCGAACTGAAGCAACGCGGATGGAGCCTGGACGTAACCCTCATGCCCGCCCACGATCTGCCTCCCGAATTTGCGGGGGACCCCGATGGTTTCATCCGGGTGGTCGCCGAGGAATGGCAGCCGGAATTGGTGCGGCGTTTTCCCGGCGTGGCCAAATTCTGTGATGTCTTCGTCGAAAAGGGTGTGTTCACGGCTGAGCACGGGCGGCAAATTCTGGAAAGCGGCAGGGCGCTGGGGCTCACGCCACGCATCCATGCCGACGAGTTCTGCCACACGGGTGGAGCCGAATTAGCCGCCGAATTGGGCGCTGCCAGCGCGGATCACCTGATGTTCTGTTCCGAAACCGGTATGAAGACCATGGCAGCGGCAGGCGTCACCCCCACCCTGCTTCCAGCCACTACGCTATTCCTGGGCATGCGCGATTTCGCCCCAGCCCGCAGGATGATCGAAGCGGGCTGCAAGGTGGCCCTGGCCTCGGACTTCAACCCAGGCTCCTGCGCCTGTCTAGATCCGCTCCAGATCCTGCGCCTGGGCTGCCTGCAATTGCGCATGACCTTCGAGGAAGCCTTCACCGCCATGACTCTTCACGCTGCCCGCAGCCTGGGCCATGCGGACCTGGGCCATCTGCACCCCGGCGCCCGCGCCAAGGTGGCACTTTGGGACGTGAAGCACCCACTGGAACTCGTTTATTGGATGGGTGAAGCCTACCTGCCAACCATCCTTGAATGACAAACGCCCCGGAGTTCCGGGGCGTTTAGCTGTTCAGGCAATACCGTTCTGCCTAGGAATTGCGGTGCCGGGAATCTTCCTGCACGATCTGGTAGATCCGTTCCTTGGCGCGAAGTTTGGCCTTCTTTAGGGCGGCTTCTTCCAGAGATTCCTGGGAACTGAGCCGAACCTTGTTGACCAAGCATTGCAGCCGCTCATCCGCCGCCACGTGCTCTTCCATCAGCTTCCGGAACTCGAAGTGTTCCTTCGAAAGGCGTTCCTGGACATCAGGCTTCAAAAAGTCCATGCATCCTCCTGAATGAGTCGCGGCGACGGTGCGTGCCTCGATCTGGGAAAGAGGGTACTCCCGGTACCGGCCCCGTCAAGAGAAGCCTTTTGAGTTCCCATGGCTGTTAGAATCCAGACTAAATGTCCCTTTTAATCCAAAATCTGGAACTTTGTCGCCACGACAAGGTTTCTTTGCTGGGGCCCTTAAATCTGAGCCTGGAGCCGGGGGCTCGGGTGGCCTTGGTGGGCGAATCCGGATCCGGGAAGAGCCTTCTGGCCCAGGCCATCATGGGAGTGCTGCCGCCGGGCGTCCGCATGTCTGGGGGTTCCGTGGAAGCCTTCGGCTGTCGGATGGACCAACCAAGCCACGACCGGCAAACGCTCCGCCAGCGGCGACTGGCGTGGATTCCCCAGGATCCTCTGATGGCCCTGAATCCCCTGGTGCGTGTTCAAGACCATCTGGTGCTGCGGCCTTGGGTTCATTCACCGGATTGCCGCCAGAAGGTTCTCGAACAAATGCGACCTCTGCTCGAACACCTGCGTCTGCCCACGGATTCCACCTTCCTTCGACGCTTTCCACTGGAAATCAGCGGCGGGCAACGCCAACGAGTGGTGTTGGCCATGTCCCTTGCCTGGAACCCAGAACTCCTGATCTTGGACGAACCCACCTCGGCGCTGGATCCTGATCTTCAGCAGGAATTCCTGAACCTAATGACTGCCATTCACCGCCAAAGAAAACTTGGCTGGCTTTGGATCACGCACGATTTGGAAGTGGCCGCCACCGTGGCTGACCGAGTATTGGTGTTATACGGCGGGAAGGCCCTGGAAGCGGGCCCCTGCAATGAAGTTTTGAAATTCCCTCGCCATCCCTACACCCGGCGTTTGCAGGAAGCGAATCAAGGAGTGCCTTCGACCGAGGGTGGATTCCTGGATGCCCCCGACCATCGTCCAGCAGGTTGCCCCTTCCGGCCACGCTGCCCAGAAACGGAACCGACTTGTGTCGAGTGGCGCCCCTGGCAAGGTAGTTCGGCAATGGGTATTCGCTGCAACCGGTCGCTGCGACCCTAATGAACCGGTAGGGCGCCGCCGCTGGAGGCTTTTACGGCTCCCTTGGCCAGGGTGAAATCCATGCGTCCCAAATTGACGCCACCAAAACCCACCTGGAAGACCAAGGTCTCGCCCCCGGAGTTCTTGATGCTGACGGGCGCATCCAAGAAGGTGTGGCTGTGGCCCCCAATGATCACGTCGATGCCCGGCAGGGTAGCAGCTAGAGTCCGGTCGTCGATGCCACCGCCCTTCAGGTCGTACCCGAGATGGGACAACAGCACCACCATGTCGACCTTCTCCCGCTCACGCAAATGCTTGATCACGGGCTTCAGGCTTTCGATGGGATCCAACCACTTCACGCCTTCGTGGTTCTTGGGCGCCACAAGGCCCTGGAAGTCCACACAAACGCCGGTAATGCCGACCTTCAGGCCTGGAAACTTCTTCACGAGCCAGGGTTGAACCCGCTTGGCCAGGGCTGGAGCCCCTTTCATATCGAAGTTGCAGTTTACGAAGGGGAATTTGGCTTCGTTCATGGCCTTGAGAAGAGCCTCGACCCCGTTATCAAAGTCGTGATTGCCCAGCGTCGCCGCGTCATAGCCGATCATCGACATCAACTGATAATCCAGAGAACCTTTGTACTGGTTGAAAAAGGGAGTGCCCTGGAAGACATCGCCAGCATCCAGCAGCAGCACGTTGCCTAGCTGACTGCGCAGTTCCTTGACCAGCGTGGCCCGACGCGCCATTCCGCCTTTGCCTGAAACCGCACCATTTCCAGGGCCGAAGGGTTCGATGCGGGAATGGGTGTCGTTGGTATGCAGAAGGGTCAACCGAACCGTTTCCGGGGTCGGCTCCGCGCGAAGAGTAAGACCGGATACCGCAGCGGCGGCACCCAAGGTTGCGATGAAATTGCGACGCTCCATGATTGCTCCTACCAGACTATTTTCTTGTCGCGGAGAGCCTGGTAGATCCCCGGTGCAAATTCATAACGCAGCGCGCTAGGCGCTTGAAGCGGAGTTTTCGACTCACCCAACTTCGTGCAGGCATCCAGCAGCAGATCCCGCAAGGGAACCCCCGTGGTGATTGGGCGCCGACCGTTCCGCAGGGTGGAAATAGTGTCCCCACTGGCGAGTAGGTAATCCGAAAGCGCAACTTTGATTGTTTCGGTGGGAACGATGGCACTGCCATCGCTCCAGGTGATGGAGAATTCTGGTTTCTCGGGCGTGCCCAAGACTTTGGCTGAAACACCCGAACAAGGTTCACCGGCCCGGCGCCGGATAGCATCTTTCACGATCTGGATGATTTCGGCGCCGGTATATTCGGCCACCACTAGTTCGTTATCAAAGGGCATTACCTCATAGACGTCGGCGATCTTGACGACCCCTGGCCGGATATTGCCCCGCAAGCCTCCGGCATTCGTGATGGCGAATCGAACCGGTGCACCCACGACTTGTTGAGCACGCTCCCGCATCAGGTCGGCCACCCAATACCCCAACAGGTTTTCTTCACCGAACTTGCCGCGCATGAGGCCGGTTGGGCACTGGACTAATTCCTTGCCGAAGCTGGCTTTCAGTTCCAGGGAAAGCGGAGCGATAACCTTGGCCACGGCGGGATCTTCCGCAATGGCATCAGTCACCGGAATGGGTTGGGCCCGTTCCAGTTTGGGATGAGTCTGGGCCGTGAGTCCAAGACCCAGCGATAGAAGAAGTGTCAGAAAAGCCTTCACTCGAGTCTCCTTACCCTTCTACGGGTGCTTCAACATGCGCCTGGACCGGTGCTCCAACGGCGCGCCGCTGGAGATTTCGAATTTCATTTCGCAACCGGGCATCGTGGGCCCAGAACCCTGCCACCACGCGCAGCATCCAGCCCATCAACCAGGCCGCAATGATCGTGACCAAAGCCTCCAAGATCAAAAAGGCCCAAACGCGCGCAGGTGAGCCACCGCCCCAGCGCCAGGCCAATGCTAAGACCATGACATGTAGACCAAAGCGCACGATCACTCCGCCCAGAAGGAGTAGGCCCCATTCAACCGGGTGCGCCCAAAGGCGCAAGAAACTCCGCCCCAGATGGCGCCCCAAGGCACCCCAGGAGCCCAGGTTCCAGCCAGGGGCAGCGGCGCGATTGATGCGGCACAACCACCATTGCAACAGGAAGGCGGAAACCGCCGTCAGGCGAACCAAGGCGCCACCGACAAGGTTCAACCATCCCAAGCCCTGGATGCCACTACTGGCCAATTTTTGGAGAATCCAAATCAGCGAACTTTCCACCAACAGAATAGGCAAAATGCCCACCACGCAAGCGTCCAGCAGACCGAGTATCCAGGGTGCGAAACCTGGCTTCTGCTGGGCGGCTCCCGCTTGAATTTTCCAGCCTGCCCACATCGCCCAACTCAGAAAGCCGAGCGCGACAAGAGAGGTCCAGAAACCCAAAGGGTGCTCGGCCAAGTTGCCGTTCACGGCAATTTCCCAAACATCTCGGGCGGTAAGTTGTTCGCCCCAGTAGCTCGGAAGGCTACTCCAACCAGCCAGCCGCTTGAGATGGAGTGCCCAGAGCGTGCTGGAAAGGACTTGGAAGCCAAGCCAGGCGAAAATCAGTTGCAGGCCTGCCCCCGAAAAACCTCCCGGCAGGGCACCCCGCATAAAGGACTGAGGGCCGAGTGACCCGACCATCACATCAGCATCATCGAGTTCGGGAGGAGAAAGCTCAGGTTCCATTTTTCATCCAAAAGGCCAATCAACGCGCGGGGGCATTTTCTTTCCGGGTTCTAATCCTAACCCAGCAGGCTCCAACGCGAGCAAGGCAGAGCTGGGAGAGGCAACAGGATGGACCTTCCTTCCAGCCCAGCCTTGGAATACGATGGGATTACTGATAACGCATGACCGGAATGGAACGGGTTCGTTCGGGACCGGGCGATCGCATGTTGAGGAGTTTCCGATGAAGTTCCAAACCCATCTCCTGGGCTTTGATAATGAAAAATATCTTGAAGAACAAACTCAGGCGATTTTTGAGCGTGTAGGTAAATTTGATGGAAAACTTTATCTTGAATTTGGTGGCAAAATCCTCTTCGACTACCATGCAGCACGAGTGCTTCCAGGATTTGACCCCAACGTAAAAATGCGATTGCTTCAAAAATTAAAAGATCGTGCCGACATAATTATGTGCATATACGCTGGCGATATTGAACGAAAAAAAATACGTGCGGACTTTGGCATTACTTACGATGTCGACGTTCTGAAACAAATTGATGATTTCAGAAGTTGGGGCATCGATATCCGCGCCGTTGTGGTCACTCGATACGAGGGCCAGCATGCGGCGCGAATCTTTATGAATAAACTCGAAAGACGTGGTATTCGCGTGGTGACTCATGCTTTTACCAAAGGCTACCCCAGCGATGTTGAGGCCATCGTTAGCGATGAAGGGTACGGCGCCAACCCTTACATTGAGACCGAAAAACCCTTGGTTGTCGTGACGGGGCCCGGTCCCGGTTCAGGGAAATTGGCCACCTGTCTATCCCAGATCTATCACGATCACAAACGTGGTCAGGGTTCGGGCTATGCGAAATTCGAAACGTTCCCGATCTGGAGCATTCCACTGAAGCATCCCGTGAACGTGGCCTACGAATCGGCAACGGTGGATCTTCGGGATTTCAACATGGTGGACCCCTTCCACCTCGCGGCTTATGGCGAGACCACCATTAACTACAACCGCGATGTCGAGGTTTTTCCTGTTTTGAAGCGAATTCTGGAGCGCATCTCCGGCGGCGATGCCATGTATCAGTCTCCCACCGACATGGGAGTCAATCGGGCAGGCTTCGGCATCGTGGATGACGCGGCCGTGCAGGAGGCCGCTCGTCAGGAGATGATCCGCCGCACCTTCCGCTATGCCTGCGAATACGCCATGGGCTTCGTGGATAAGGAAACAGCCGACCGGGCCAAAGCGATCATGGAGGAAGCCGGCGTCAAGGCCGAGGATCGCCGCGTGGTTCGACCTGCCCGGGAGTCGGCTCTGGCGGGTCCCTCCCGTCACCAAAAAGGCAACGAAGGCATTTTTTGTGGCGCGGCCATGGCGCTCCAGGACGGCACCATCATCACCGGCATCAATTCCCCGCTCATGCATGCCGCCTCGAGTCTGATCCTCAATGCCATCAAACACCTAGCTGGACTGCCGGAGAAGCTCCACCTGTTGGCGCCACCCATCATCGATTCCATTCGCAACCTGAAACACAACATCCTCAATGCCCGCAGCGTCAGCCTGGACCTGGAAGAAACGCTCATCGCCCTCTCCATCAGCGCCGCCACCAATCCCACCTCGCAATTGGCCATGGAAAAGCTGAAGGAGCTTCGCAATTGCGAAGTCCACATCACCCACATCCCGACACCCGGTGATGAAGCGGGACTGCGGCGCCTGGGGGTCAACCTCACCAGCGACCCAGACTTCTCCACCAAGAATCTCTTCGTCAGCTAACCACTGGAGAAAAGACCTAGGTCCGACAGGCAATGGCATCCAGAATTCCCTCATCCATTCACGAGGGTGTTCATGATGGCCACCACGTTTCCGAACTATGGAATCGCCATTTCCTGTCTCCTGCTTTTCGGCTGTTCAGGAGGCGAACAGAGCCCACCTCCCGCGTTCTACCCAAGGCCGGCGGGCCTTGTTTCGGCGGCCTCGCCTTTTCCCTCGGGCTGCGGCTCGGCACCCACGGGAACGATGTACCTTCATTCCGAAGTCGAACCTCATCTCGCGATCAACCCCACCAATCCATCCAATCTGATTGGGGTTTGGCAGCAGGATCGCTGGTCCGACGGCTCTGCCAGAGGCTTGGTGGCAGCGACCTCCTTTGATGGAGGTGTCACCTGGACTCAACAGGGCCTGCCCTTCTCGCGCTGTGGGGGTGGAACCACTGCCAACGGGGGCGATTTTGAACGGGCCACGGATCCCTGGGTCACCTTTGCTCCCGATGGCACGGCCTATTTCATGTCCCTATCGACCAATGGCGGCGTATTCCAGACTGGCTCCAGGAATGCCATGACCGTAGCGCGTTCCGGGGATGGCGGTCGCACCTGGTCAGCTCCCATCGCGCTTATCGATGACACGGCTCCCTACTTCAACGACAAGAACTCGATCACCGCCGACCCCACCGATGCCCGTTTTGTCTACGCCACCTGGGATCGCCTAGCCCAATCCGGCGGTGGCCCGGCCTTTTTCGCGCGCAGCACCAACGGTGGGGTCTCCTGGGAACCGGCGCGGGCAATTTTCGATCCAGGCCCCACAGCCCAGACCATCGGCAATCTGATCGTGGTGTTGCCTTCGGGCGTGCTGATCAACATGTTCACCTTGATCGAGGAAGTCTCTGGCCTAAACCAGGCCACCATCGCGGCGATTCGCTCCACCGATCACGGAGTCACGTGGTCGGCACCCATTCGCATCGCCGAAATGCTTTCTGTGGGGGCGCGGGATCCCGAAACCGGCGCGCTGATTCGCGATGGTTCCATCCTTGCCCAAGCCACCGCAGGGCCCGATGGTTCCCTCGCAGTGGTGTGGCAAGATGCCCGGTTTTCGGGGGGTTCCCGGGATTCAATCGCCTTCTCCCGCTCCATGGATGGCGGGTTGACCTGGTCGAATCCCATTCGAATCAACCCCAATCTGCAAGTCGCCGCCTTCACGCCCTCCGTGCATATTCGCCCCGATGGGACCCTTGGCATCACCTATTACGATCTCCGCGATAACACCTCGTCCCGAACCACACTGCCGACCAGCTACTTTCTTGCACGCTCCACCACTGGTGTCGATTGGTCCGAGACCCGCCTTTGCGAACCCTTCGATATTGCCGTGGCTCCCAACGCCCGTGGCTATTTTTTGGGTGACTACCAAGGGCTGAAGAGCATCGACACCAGCTTCCTGGCCTTCTTCGCCCGCACCACGGGTGATCTGAGCAATCGCACGGATATCTGCGCGCTGCGCGTGAGCGGAACGACCATTTCATCTCTTGCCGAAGCAGCGCCTTCGGCCCAAACCATTCGCCTAAGCGAGCAACGAATGGCCCGCTATGTGGGCGAAATCGCCGAGGCCAAGAAGCCAAGTGAAGCGCATCGCCTGCGCGTCTCCCAGAATCTGGCTCACCGCCTGAATCGCCCCCCAGCCTCCGCCAAGCCCATCGCCCATTCCAAAAAATCGCCGACACCCAACCCGGATAACAAGGCCAGGAAGGACAGTCCGGAACGATTCAAAACCGTGCAGTGTCATTGAAGACAAAACAACCCGAATGCCCCGGCTGTTTTTGGACAGCACTTCAGTGCTTGATATCCCAATTCGAGATGGTTACGGCCACTTCATGGCCACCAAAGACAACGATGAAGGAATTTTCTTCAGGGTGTTCCACCAGATAGCCCCCGGACTCCTGCATGGCCACGGAGCAAATTTCCAGCACCTGCTCGATCAAGGGTGGGGCGCCTCCGTGACCGGGTTTGATTAGCTTGCGCGTTTCAGACATGGTGGCCTCCCCAAGCTCCTGGTTTTCTTAACGGCGCATCGTGAAGCAAGGTTAAGACGGTTTTTTAAATCACGGCCGCTTTTCCGCTGATTCCACCAGCAAATACCCGTGTTCGTGCTCGTTCCACATTCGAGCCCTGTAGCCATTGGGTAAATTGAAACGGCTGGGACGCTGATGCTTGACTTCCGTCAGGGGTTCCTTGAACACAAAGAGCCCGCTGCCACAGTCCATCTGGTAGTACGCGACGGGTCGGGATTTCAGAGAGCAGGCGCGGCCTCCCACCACCTGAGAAACGTTGAATTCTGCGGGCAGAGGCGCCTGGTAGCCCAGTTTCTGAACGCACCAATCCCCGCAGGTGGCCGGGCCATCCGGAGGTGCCCCTTTGAAGTCCATGGAGGTCACGCTGGTGTGATTGAGGGCCGCCTGTTTGGCCATATCGAGTCCCAGGTCTTGGGTTTGCGTGAGATACAACCCAAGCCCCACGGCACCCAATAGAAAGCTCGCCGCCAGGGCCAGGCGACGCACGAGGCGCTGAGGCCGATCTGCACGCCGGGCCTCCATCAACAGCTGCTCGCGCAGGGCCGCAGGAGCCGGAAACGGACGCAGGACATTGGCGAGTTCTTCATCCATGGAAGTCTTCATGGCGCACCTTCCTGCAAGGCCATCATCTGAACCCGCAGCGCCGCCTTAGCGCGGTGGATGCGGCTCATGACCGTGCCGAGGGGCAAGGCCAAGGCATGAGCAATCTCTTCATAGCTGAGCTCCTGTTGGAAGCGCAACAGCAGAATGTAGCGAGAAGATTCAGGCACCCGCTCCAGTGCCAAGGGCAAGGCCAGCAGGGCCTCGGAATCCAGACATTCCTCGCAAGGTTCCGCAGGCAGTTCCTCAAGGGCATCAGGCTCAAAGGCCAATTCTCGACCGCGAACGCGGAATTCTGAGGCAATTTCATTGCGAAGAATCCCGATGAGCCAAGCACGGGCGGCTCCGCGTTCACGGAGCTGCCCACGCTTTTCAAATGCCTTGAGAAAGACCCGATGAGTCAGATCCTGAGCAAGATCACCGTCTCGCACCCAGGCCCTGGCCAGCCCGTAAAGGGCGTCCAAGTGTTCTTCAACCAGGCATTCGGCACTAATCGACAAATAGACTCCTAGGCCTTTTTCTCCGCAGGCTTGGCGCAAGCCTTCTTATCTTTGCAGGCTTCCTTGCAGGCCTTGGCTTCTTTGCAAGCCTTGGTGTCCTTGCATTTGTCGCAAGCCTTGCAGCAGGCGGCGGATTTCTCTGCCTTGGGAGCATCCTGGGCCGTGAGCCCCAAGGCGAAAGCTGGGATTAGGAGGGCGAGGAACAGTTTGTTCATGGAATCTCCAATGGGCCGTCATGGCCAACAGAGAGTAGACGGAGCCGCCTGGCTTTTATTCCATCCCTTTCCATCTTTTTTCGAGAAGGCCCTCCGAGCTCACCGAAACTCTTCCAATTTCTTGGCCTCCACCCACCAAAGATCGGCGTTGCCATTGCCGGCGTGAACCCGCTCTTTCTGGAGGGAAGCATAGGTGCGCGGCCCTTGCGGTACCTCCAGTCGACGGTTGCTGGCAAAGAAAAAATACTTTCCGTCGCTCGAAAAACTCGGAGAAATGGCCTGGAGGCCAGGGCCGTTGAAGGACTCACCCAGATTCTTGGGTTCGCTCCAAGCATCCTCGGCGCTTCGGAATGAAATCCAATGGTCTGCCGGCCCCAGGTTGCCCTTGCGACCC
>JAIFMW010000081.1 GCA_020048105.1 Deltaproteobacteria bacterium
GAATTTCATCATCAGCCATCTCTGGCTTGTACATCATCAATGATTGCTTGTACATAGAAAAATGCCGCTCAGCGTTAACTGAACGGCATTAACCCTCGACCTGCCCTTGAAACCACTCCCCACACGACCCGGCACGGAGCTCCACCTGCGGGTGGGATTCACGCTGAAAGAGGCTACGGCCTGGGCGAAGGCGGGCTATGAGATTGCCCGGGAACAACTAACTCTTGTGGCTTCGATGCGCCCGGCTCTAAGGGTGGAAGGCTCGCCACGCCTTACAGGGCACACGGTCCAGGCCGGCCCCGTCACTGCCACCTTTGGCACCGTCAACGGCGGCCTCGCCAGCCTAAGCATCGGCGGGCGAAGCGTCTTCGCGATGGGCCAGGGGCCGGTCCTGGATCTCTTTCGATGCCCTGTAAACAACGATATCTGGGTGGCTTCCCGCTGGTTCGACCAGGGGCTCCACGACCTCGCCCACCGCGTGACGGATTTGAAGGTGCGTCAGGAAGGCGCCGTGGTGCGTGCCGTAGCAGAGGTGGAGAGCCGTGGGACGCGCGCCGCCCTGGGTGATCTAGGCCGCGCGGAAGGCTGGGTTCTCACACCGAAGGAAGGCGCGCCAGACTTGGCCTTTCAGTCCACGTGGACCTGGACCGTCTTCGGCGAGGGCACCATCGCCTGCCAAGTGCAACTGCGTTCGGAGGGCCCTGCACTGCCCCTGCCCAAAGTGGGCGTTGCCATGACGCTGCCCGCGACCTTCGACCGCTTCGAGACCTTCGCCCGGGGCCCCTTCGAGAACTACCCAGACCGCAAGAGCGGCGCCTTCCTGGGCCGCTGGTCGGGCATGGTGAAGGAGCAGTTGGTGCCCTACGCCAAGCCCCAGGACATGGCCAACCGTGAGGACGCTCGCTGGATCGCCTTGCGGGGAAGCGAAGGACCGGGCCTACTGTTGGTCCCCGAACAGCCCATGGCCGCCACGGTGGCGCCCTGGACGCCCCTGCAGTTTTTTGCAGCCAAACACCCCCACGAACTGCCGCCGGCGGGAGATACACGGGTGAGCCTTGCGGCCGCGACCCTGGGATTGGGAGGCGCCAGTTGCGGCCCCGCTCCCATGGAGCGCGACATCCCTCGCACCAACCGCCCCTGGAGCCTTGCCTTCACGCTGCGCCCCTTGATGGAGGGCGAGGACGCCGCCGCAAAGGCCCGAATGGCCCCGCCCGTGGTGGCTCCCGTGGAGGTCCGCCGCGAAGGCGGACGTCTGCATTTCGCCTGCGCCACGCCCGGCGCCCGGATCGAGGCACGGATCGGAAAGAACGTCTGGCAGCCAGTCCATGGCAAATGGGTAGCCCCAAAGGGTGCCTTTGTTATAGGCGTTCGGGCCTCGGCCGAGGGCCTGCTTGCCCAGCCGCCGCGCAGCCAAGCCTTCTCAAAAGAAGCAGTGCGAGTGCCCCTAAGGGTGGTCTACGCCAGCTCTCAGGAATTCGGCGAAGGTGATGCGACAAACCTGGTGGACGGCAACCCCGACACGATCTGGCACACGGCCTACGGCGTTACCGTCACCAAGCACCCCCACAGCGTGGACTTCGACATGGGAACCTCCCGCGCCGTGGAAGGCTTTGCCCTGCTGCCGCGCCAAGAGGGCGACAACGGCCGCGTGAAGGGCTATGCATTCTCGGTGAGCCTCGAGGGCAAAGCCTGGGCCGAAGTGGCTCGAGGCGTCTTCCCCGACAGCGCCGATCGCCAGGTGGTGCGCCTGCCCAAACCAGTGAAGGCCCGCTTCCTCCGCTTCACCGCCCTCAGTGAACAGCGCCGGCAGGACTATGCCAGCGCCGCGGAGTTTGAGGTGCTCACCGGGAAACGTTAATTTCTTTTTTGCGCTTAACGGAACGCCTTTCGCCGTGACTGCAGACCCCTGGCATCATGGGCATGACACGAGGAGCCCCATGCGCAGCCAAGTCATGTTTTTTCTTGCAGCCACTCTGGTGGCTCAGCCGCCTCTGGAAACGCGAATCAAGGAAGATCTAGCATTTCTGGCCGGGGCCGACCGCCAAGGGCGTGGCAATGGTTCCCAGGGCCTGGATCAAGCGGCGGCCTTCTTGACCAAGGGCTACGAGTCCATGGGGCTTAAACCCCAGAACCAGCGCTATGCCTTTGTGGATCGAATTACTCGAATCAAGGCCAAGGCCTCCTTGGGCCAAGGCGCTCCCTTGGTCTGGGGCCAAGACCTTGACGCCATCGGGTTCAGCGCCGATGGTGCCTTTTCGGGCAAGCCAATGCTCTTTCTCGGGTACGGCCTAAAAACCATGGGCTACGACGATCTCGAAGGCCAGGACATGCACGGCAAGGTCGCCCTAATCCTGCGCACGGTGCCCGACGCCAAGGCCTTTGCCATGGTGGGCAGATCCGACCGGGGCGTCTTGGCGCGCACCATTCGCCTCCAAAAGGCCGGAGCTCTGGCGGTGATCGTTCTGGAGAATGAGGATCGACCCCGACCCCTGGCCCGGGAAGAAGGCCCCCTAAAACTCGATATCCCGGTGATTAGCCTGCCGATTCAAACATTAAAAGGTACCTGCGGAGATCTCGCAGCGATTGCTCGGCAAAGTGCGGACACGGGCAAGCCGGCCAGCCAGGAATACCCCACCACCTTCAGCCTGGAACTCAGCCTGGACCGCCATCAGGCCATGCTCCCCAATGTCGCCACGGTCATCCCTGGTTCGGACCCCAAGCTAAAAGACGAGTTCATCGTACTGGGGGCGCATCTGGATCACCTGGGCCTCGGCGAACGGCATAGCCTTTCGGGAGAAGCTGGGCGTGGGCAGGTGCATCCCGGCGCCGATGATAATGCCAGCGGCACCGTCATGGTCTTTGAACTGGCCAAACAGCTAAAAAACCGCCCCACCCGTCGATCGGTTGTGCTTTTGCATGTTTCGGGCGAAGAAGAGGGCCTGTTGGGCAGCGCCCACTGGGTGCAGAACCCCACCATCCCGCTGCCCAGCGTCAAGTTCATGCTCAACTTCGATATGGTTGGCCGCCTGGATTCCGCCAAGCCCACCCTGCAAATCGGTGGCCTCGGTGCTCCCAAAACCGCCTTGGCCAAGGCCAAGACCTTCGCGCCCGAAGGGCTGGCCATCGGCGACGATCTCGGCGTGGCCGTGGGTGGCTCCGATCACATGAGCTTTTCCGCGGCCAAGATTCCGACCTTCTTTTTTTTCACCGGCGTCCACGGGGACTATCACCGCCCCTCGGATACCGTCGACAAAATCAACGTGCAGGGCATGGCCACTATCACCACCATGGCGGAAAAAATCGTTCGCGATCTAGCCGATGCGGACCAGGTGCCAGCCTTCGATCCCGAAACGGCCAAGCTCCCAACGGTGCGGGGCGGCCCGGTACGGGTGGCCTTTGGCAGCATTCCGGATTTTACCGAAAACCCTAAGGGTTTCCGAATCAATGGAACCTCGCCCGGTTCCGCCGCGGAAGCCATTGGGCTGAAGGCCGGGGATGTGATGACCACCTTCGGTGGCAAACGCATCCGTAATCTCTACGATTTCCAGGAAGTGCTTTCCTCCTTCAAGCCCGGGGACAAAGTTCGCGTAGTGTGGCTGCGAGGCGAAACCACCATGGAACAAGACGCCATCCTCAAAGGCCGGTGAACCCAGCATGCTGCTTAACCTTCCCGAGTCCTTTCCGACCGCGGTGCACATCCTAGAAAAACTGGAAGGTGGCTGTTTGCCCGAAGGCCCCTGGGTGCTGGTGGGCGACGAAGCCATCCGCCCACTCTGGGAGCGTGCCGGGATGCCCGTGCCCCTTGGTTCCCGTTGGGTGAATTTGAATGAAACCACGAAGCGTCTGGACACCCTGATCCCGTGGTTGGAGGCCTGGGCTGCGCTGCCCCTCCACCGGGATGTCTGCATCGTGGCGGTGGGCGGCGGCGTTCTCACGGATATGGTTGGCCTCGCGGCGGCCCTCTTTCTGCGGGGTGTTACCTGGCAGGCTTGGCCCACCACACTGCTTTCTCAAGTGGATGCGGGCCTCGGTGGAAAAACCGCCGTAAACCTGACGGCAGGAAAGAATCTCGCCGGTGCATTTCATCCTCCGGAACGCATGGTGGTGTGCTCGGCCTTTCTGGATACGCTGCCTGTGCGGCAACTGCAATCGGGCCGATGGGAACTGATCAAGATGGCCTTTCTGGAAGGCGATACGGCTTGGGCCGAACGCCTGATGGCAGCACCCAAACCGGACTCCAGCGATCTGGCCAGGGCTTTGGAAATTAAGGCCGAACTTGTTCACCACGATCTGCGGGAAGCCGGGGACCGCAAACTCCTGAATCTGGGCCACACCCTGGGACACGCCCTGGAAGCCGCCTCGGGTTTCCGCCTGCTCCACGGCGAGGCCGTTGGCTTGGGTCTCCTCGCCGCGTGTTTTCTGGCCGAGGAGGCAGGCCTTCCCCCATTCCCGCCGGAACTCCTGCAGCGACTGGCTAATCACTTGCGGCACCTGGCCCCGGAGATCGCCCCCTGGGAAGCCTGCCTGCCGTGGTTGGCCCGGGACAAAAAGATCGATACAGGCGCGAATGGAACCGCCCCGGCAGTACACTGTGTTCTGCCTCAGCCTGGGAATCGTGCCACGTTGAGGTTCCTACCTCCCGAAGCCTGGAGCACTGCCCACGCCAAGCTACTGAACTCTTTTTCCTGAGACACCTCCGTGCACCCATTGAAATACCTGGTCGTTCCCGTTCTTGTTGGCAGCAGTGGTTTCAGCCTTTCAGCCCAGAGCACCGAGGACCCCCGCTCCCTGATCTTGCAAGGTCGGGCCATGCAGCGGCGCGGAGGCGGTGATAATCCCGCCGGGGCCGCCTTGCTATTCCGGAAGGCCGTGGCACTCTCGCCGAAAAGCGCAGAGGCCAATCTGCGCCTTTCCGAGGCCCTGATGGAATCCGGTTCCCTGGAAGCCGCCGTGGAACCTGGCACCCGAGCCACGGATCTGGATCCTTCCCGCGCGGAGTCCTGGGCTCACCTGGGCATGTTGCATTACCTACGGGGGAGAAAGCTGCCCGAAGCCCAGGCACAGGCCCAAAAGGCTCTCCAACGGGCGGCCACGTTAATGCCATCGGATGCGGAATTGTGGACTCGCCTCGCCGAAGTCGCCGAGACCTGCAAAGACCAGCCTGCTGCCATCAAGGCCTGGACCCGGGTGGGCCGACTGCGTCCGCCCTTCTCCATTCAGGGCCGAAACCTGGGTGATATCGCCTGGGAACGGGTGGCCACCCTTGCGGCGGGCCCCAATTACTATGAGCTCCGCCGGGAAGCCGTGCTGGCC
This sequence comes from Deltaproteobacteria bacterium, assembly GCA_020048105.1. Lineage (GTDB taxonomy): Bacteria > Acidobacteriota > Holophagae > Holophagales > Holophagaceae > JAYREN01. Next base: position 5,314 of record JAIFMW010000081.1, read on the forward strand.
CTCTGCAACGGAAAATATCCAGATGCACCGAGCCTGCGACTCTTGGAGGAGCTGGCCCGAGAGCAGGTGGAAAAGGGGTTTCTGGGACACGCCGAAGAAAGCTTTGCCCTGCTGGGTCGAAGCCTTCCCAAGGAGCCTGCGGTTTGGGACAACATCGCCCTCATCCAAATTCGCACGGCCCGATTTCAAGAAGCCATCGAGACTCTGCGTCGGGCCGAAGCGATTCGATCTACACCTCGAGGGGATTTCAACACGGGCCTTTGCCTAATGAATCTGGGCCAGTTTGAAGAATCGGAGCCCCGTTGGCGCTCGGTCCTGAAGGCCTCCAAATTCACCAAAGAAGACGAAAAACTCGCGGCCAATGCCCGCTCGCTCCTGGCCACTTCGATGCTCCTGCGGGGCAAGCCCAAGGAAATGCTCGAATTACTGAAGGGCTGGCCCGAAGGTAAAACTCAGCCCGATTTGTTGGCCCTTGAGGCCCAGGGGCTCATTCAAACCCAAGCCTTGAAACAAGCCCGGCTCGTCCTCCGGGATGGCATGGCACGCTTTCCGCTGCATGGCATTTTTCTGCTGGCAAAGGCGATTCCCGAAAAGCAGTTCAACGGCGGCGTCTTTTCCGGCAAACAATCCCGGAATGCCTTGCAACAATTGGATCTCGAGACAATTGCTGGCCAAATGGGTGAGTTCCGCCGCTGGGATCGGTGCCTGGAATTCGTACTTCTGGCCCGAAAAACGGCCCCGGTGCGTGATATCGAACTGCTGCTGCTCCAAGGCAGTGCCCTCCAGGAATTGGGGCGCATGAGCGAAGCCGTTCAGGTACTTCGCGAGGGGCAACGCATGAATCCGGGTCATCCGACCCTACAAAACAATTTGGGCTATGTGTTGCTGGAGATGGATGAAAGCCAATTGCCGGAGGCCGCCGCCCTCATCGAGGCTTCCATCAAACAAGAGCCCGATAACGGCAACACCATGGATAGCTGGGGTTGGGCGCTATTCAAACAAGGGAAATTCAAGGAATCGGAAGAAGTCCTCCGCAAGGCCTCGGAGCTTTCGCCCTTCAGCCCCGAGATTCGCAAGCACCTGGGGGAAACCCTGCTTTCCCTTGGCCGCCTGGAGGAGGCCCTGGAGCAGTGGGAACGGGCGTTGGCCTATGCCTTTCCTGATCGCAAAGCCCTGGAGGTCCGGGCCCGGGAATTGCGCACTCGCATCGCCAAAAAGCGTCACGAGGCTGCCCTGGCGGATCCAGACGAACCCATCGAGCCCCCAGAACCCGATTTCGATGAGGATCCGGAATGATTTTTCTGTTGGCACTTTCTCAGGCCATTCAGGCCGAACCCGCAAAGGTTCTTCCTCCCCTGCGGGCCCAGTACGGTTGGGGCTATGCAGGCGACGATGGCGAAGGTAAGGGCGACTTCAGCATCTTGCTGGAACCCGCCACGGGGAAACTGATTCTCGAAGTGCATGGAGTCGGGGAGCGCATTGTCTTTTTGTCAGGCGACCGTGCCACAGGTTACCGGGTACAGATTCCCCGGCGAAAAATCGATGAAGCCTCGCCCACTCTGGGCGGTTTACCGGTGCCATTCCTGCCCCAGGTGGGCTCCGTGGAAGGCCTCTACCAGCTCCTCACCCTGGGCGAGGCCAAGGGCGTCAAGGTGACCAAGAAGGATGCCAAGGGCCCCGTAAAGCTTCGATATGCGGGTACGGATGAGCAAGGCCACGAAGTCATGGTTTGGTTGAATCGCACGCGGTGGGAATAGTTAATCCATTCGCAGGCTGAGATCCGCCGATGGGGCGCTATGGGTCAGCGCGCCAACGCTAAGAAAATCCACGCCCGTTTCCGCCACGGACCGAGCCCGGGTCAGATCGAGGTTGCCGCTCGCCTCCAAAAACACACGGCGGCCGGAGCCTTGACGCAGCTGCACGGCTTCGCGCAGCGCCTCGAGGGTCATGTTATCCAGCAAGATGCCGTCCACCTCCGGCAAGGCTAGGCATTCTGCGACCTGGGCCAGGGTCTCGGCCTCCACCTCAATCTTGAGGAGGTTCGGCGACACGCGCCGCGCGGCTTCGACCGCGGCAGCGATGCCACCGGCCGCGGCGATATGGTTTTCCTTGAGCAACACGCCATCCCCCAAGGTCAGCCGATGGTTGAAGCCACCTCCGCACCGCACCGCCCATTTTTCCAATAGTTTGAGTCCAGGTGTGGTCTTACGGGTATCCAGGATTCGCGCCCCGGTGCCTTCGATACCATCCACGAAGGCGCGGGTCAGGGTGGCCGTGCCGGAAAGCCGCTGCAGCAGGTTTAACATCACCCGTTCAGCCATGAGAATTCCGTGGCTCGAACCCTGGATGCGCATGACTTCGGTGCCCCGCACCAACCGATCGCCATCGGCCACCAAGAAATTCACCGCGACGGCAGGATCCACCGCCCGGAAGACTTGTTCGGCCACGGTGAGCCCAGCGATTACCAAGTCTTGCTTCGCCACCACCCGGGCAGCCATGGGGCGATCCGGCACCGAGGCCGTGGTCCAATCCTGAGTGCCCCAATCCTCGCGCAGGAAGGCTTGGACCGAATCGATGTAGGAAAGCGGGTGGGGCGGGTTAAACATGGAAGCTCCGGCACTCAACTTAAGATTCTTCCATTATTTCCGTTCAAACCTCGGAGAGTAAATTCTTTCGGAACCTATCTGCCCTTGACGGTACTAGGCGGCGCTAGCATCCCCTCCGCAGGAGTCGCCCTATGCGCGCCCATCTCTTCAAGTCTTCTGATTACCGCGCCATGCCCTGGAAAAACGGGGCTGGCTTAACCACCCAACTGGCCATTGAACCCGAAGAAGCCACGCTCGATAGCGGCTTCCATTGGCGCCTTAGCATGGCCGATATGCGCATGGATGGCCCCTTTTCGGCCTTTCCGGATTACCAGCGGACGATTCTCCTACTCAAGGGAAAAGGCGTTGACTTGGATTTCAACGGCAATGGCCGAAAGCGCCTTGCCACGCCCCTTGAACCCTTCCATTTCCCCGGCGAGTGGCATGCCACGGCGGAATTACTGGATGGCCCTTGCCGGGATTTCAACGTCATTACCCGCAAAGGTTTCACCCAGCAGGTATCGATCCTCCGCCCCGAGCCCCGAGCCGTGGTGCCCGCTTCCCCCACCCTGCTGCTGTTTTGCGTCCACGGCAAGGCCAGTGTCACCCCCGCCGGTAAGGTGTTGGGCCATCACGATCTGTTACGACTCGATGATGCGGGGGTTTTGGAAATAGGCTCCGAAGCACCGGACACGGTGCTCATCGCCATCGCCATTGCTCCGGAGAGTTAGCCCCTTAGCGTTTCTTGGCCGCTTCGCCCATCACGACCGAAGCCGATTGTTCGTTGTGATTCGTATCAATGACCCGAACCACCACGCGGTCCCCGCGCATTCGTTCCTTGGGAATCAGCACATCGAATCGTTCCTCCTTCATATCGAAAACCCGATCCTCGGGCGCGATCTGTAGCCACTGATCGCCATCAGCGCTCACCATGGCTTCCTTCAGAGTCGAGATTTCGTCCTTCACCAAGAATCGGATGCGAAGAGCATCGCCCTCAGGCAGTACGGAAAGTTCGGAAATCGCTGGCGGCGTGTGATCCACCATGAAGGGCGCGGTGCGCCAGGTACTCGACTGCATGAGATTGAAGGGCTGGCTGGGCAGATCCGAGGCCACAACTTCCAACCGGTATTTCCCATCAGGAACCGGCAAGGTATCGAAGGTGAAGAAGCGCTCCTTCCAGGCCTTTTCCAACTCGATGGGCGCGCCCTTATCGGGCAAAAGACGAAGCCGGAACTGCAGCTGATCACCGTTGGGATCATTCACGCGGAAAACAAAGGCCTGGGCTCCGCGCCGGAAGCTGCGTTTCTCGGCGCCCATGTAGCCCAGCGCGGGAATAAGCTTCTGCGTTTCGACCGGCACCCGTTCGATGCCAATGTCATCGGGGGGCGCCGTGCGCGTGATGACGACTCCCGGCGGCATAGTCTCCACATTTTCCCAAAGGGGCGCCAAATTCCGGTTGGCCCAATGGAGTCGAACGCCTTCCACCACAGGGCTAACGCCCCCACGGGGGCTGGAAAGCTTCAGACGGAACTGCGCGAAGCGAGCGGGCTTCAGACTGGGACGCTCGCCACTGCGAAGGGGAGGCGTCCACGGGGTCCAGGTACCGTCTGGCGTTTCTGTCGAGCCCACGCGGTATTGGAGTTCAACGGAAGTGCCACTGGGCGTTTCGGCATCCAGGTAGGCCCGGCCCCAATCCGCCAGCGGCGCGCCCTTGAGCACGCGGCTTTCGATCAGCCCCTCCGTGGCTTGGGAATCGGAGAGCAAGTGAATCTCGGCGGGGTTGGAACCGATCACCATGAGATCGGAACCCGCATTCAAGAATGCGCTGGCCTGGGCCGTGCCCAAATCCTGAATGACGCCGAAGGGATCCTGCTCTCGGCCCGCGCCGGCAAGGGGAATGCCGAAGATGCGGGAACGATTGCCGGTGCCAACAACGATCTGCCCGCCCCATAGGCTAAGCGCGAAGACCTGGGCCTGGTTGCTCTGCCAAAGGGTTTCAGGGACACGGTCCTTATCCATGCGAATCACAGCGCCCTTGGTGGAGGTGCCCATTTCGGCCAGGTAGCCCTCGCGACGCTCAAGGTTGCCCGAGGCGAAACGATTGGCCAATCCGTTGCTGGCGGCGATAAAGACCTGCCCCTCGCGGAACACCAGGCTCTTCACTTCCTCGAAACCCGTGGCCAGCAGCGTCTCCAAGCGATCACCGGTCTGCACGCCGGAATAACGAAGTACCAAGCCTCGACCGTGGGTGCCCAAATACCAGCCCCCCTGCCCGTCGGAGGTCAGGCAAGTGAAGGCTGTTTCTTCGGGCAATTCAGCGAGTTTCCTGCTGAAATTTTCTCGCGCCAGCAAAAGCAAAGCACCTTTCTCACCGCCACCCGCTACCAGGATTTCGCTACCCATTAGGCTCATGCCCCAAACCAACCGGGCATCAATATCGGCAAAGGGCTTCACATCGCCGGTCGGCGTTACGCGAAGCAATTTCCCTTCACCGGAAGGTGCCACGATCAGATCAGCGCCCAGCTTCACCATGGCGAATACAATGCCGCCCTTGACCTGGGCCAAGGGTTTCATCTGACCCCCGGAGAAATGGAACAACTTGCCCTCGTTGCCGGCACTCAGATACGCGCCACCCGCACCATCGGAGACGGCACACCACACGGCCCCTTCGGAAAGCTGAGCCACGCGGCGCAAGGCCGGAGCTAGTCGCAAGCGGCCATCGGCTCCGATGCGAACCCCATGCGCATCCGCGCCCAACCAGTCGTTGAAGGAAGCGAAATTCGCCACGGGCGGTTCGGCCTGGCCAAGGGGGGCCACCAGGGCCGGGATCATCAACGAAAGCATTGCCTTCACACGCATGGTCACTCCGAAGTCTTCGTTATTCGATTTCAAGATCCAGGCTCACGAGCCCGCGCACTTCTCGTTCCAAGGGCAACACGGCCCGACTGACGATCCGCCGCTGCAAGCGGTTGGTGGTGCTATCGCCGTCACTACCCAGCAGGTTGGACACCGTGGGTGGAATGCCTTCGATGCGGCTGCCGCGCAGCCCTGCCCCTGGCTGAGATTGCACAAGCAGACTGTAGGCATGGTTGTTCCGCAGCGACCCATTCAGCGCCCGCACCATGTCACCCAGGCTGGCCAAATCGATGGCGCGCTCGTCGGGATCCGTGGCCAACAGACTGAAGCCATCGCCCACCAGCAGCGTGGCTTTGCCCGGCTTGGCCGAAGGGGGAATATTCACATTGAAGGTGGCGGTCTCGCGCACGCCCTGAATGTTCTGCAGGGTGACGAGAACGGGCAGTGTCTCGCCCCGCTTGGCGCGAGCCTTGAGCGTTCGCACCCCAGCAATGAGGGTCATATCCAAGCGTTCTTCGGCCTTCACGTTCAGCGAAATGCCCTCGATCGTGGCCTTCTCAAAGGGATTCAGCGTAATGGCCTGGGTGATGCCGCCGACATATTGCGCCAAGCGCCCGGCGTTTAGATCAGCCACCATGCATTCCAACTGAATGGGACTCTGCCCGGCCAACTTGATGTTGCCTTGGAGGGATAGGCTCTGGAACCCCTGTCCTCGGATATGCGTATTGAGGGTCTGTAGCAGCACCGTCGCCACGAGATTGGGCGTTACAAAGGGGCTATCCATGACCTCGAATTTGAAATTGAGATTGCGCTTCCCACCTAGATTTAGGCCCACCCGAAGGGACACCATCTTGGCTTCGGCGCCCAGCAATCCGGCCACGCCGGAATTGCGATCCAACCGAAGCGCACCCACCGGCGCTACCGCCTGCGTGAGTTTGAAAGAATTGTTGTAGCTCGGCACAGTAACTGCCACCGTGCCCGACCACATCGGAAGATCCACGGGCCCCAGGTTGAACAAGGGATGCCCAAACAACAACATCTTCTTGCCCGAGACATAGCTGATGGTCCCCGACGCTGACATTTCCATATCGCCCTGGAGCAGATTGATCACCACCATGCCACCGGGTTCCATGGGGCTGGCTTCCCCCATGCCATTCCCCGACAGGGCTCCCGACCCTATGAAACGCAAGGGCACCCCTTGCCACAGCGCCTTGGCTTCGGGCCCCAATTCCGTGCCGAACACGGGGAAGTTCATGCCCGCCACAGCCTCGGCCCCAATGGCGCCGCCACCGAGCAATTCGGCCAAGGGAATCATTTCACCGCGCATGGCCGATTTCAGGACCTTAGGTGCTTCGATCTTGGGAAGAATAAGCGGGGTCTTGAAGGAGAATGCATCCGGAATATCGCGCAGTTGCTCCAGCATTTCTTCGATGGGGGTAATGGCACCGATGGGTTCCTTTTCCTGGGCAATGCCCCTGGATAAGGCGCCCACAAGTTTCCCGTCGATGTAGCAGGGCGAGCCGCTCATGCCCGAGATGATGCCCGTATCCGCCAGGGGACCGCCGCTGGCCCGAACCCAAATCAGCGAAGATCCCGGCGAAACATTGCGCTGCACACCAAGCACTTCGAAATCGAAGCGTTCGATCTTGCCACCCTTGAAGACCGTACGTCCCTGGCCTTTCATGCCGGGCCGGAGTTCCGAAAGCGACATGATCGGTGGCCCCGATTGGGCGTGCATAACCGCACAGAAAGCCATCATTGAGTAGATTTTTGTCAAAGGGCGCATTCGAAACTCGAAACCAGGTGGTGATTCGGGAAGGATGAGGCGCACCGACCTCTCGGCAGACCCCTTTCAGCTCAGATGTTCCCATGGGTTCATTGGTTCCGCGACCTGCTGATGCGCCTGCTAGGCTAAAGAGATGCGGACATTGATCCTAGGCGATGTGGTGGGCGAGCCCGGACGGCGGCTGGTGGAGACTTTCCTGCCCGAATTGAGGCGAGAATTACAACTCGATTTCGTGGTGGTCAATGGCGAAAACGCCGCCCACGGACACGGCATCACCGAGCGCATCGCCCGCCAATGGCTGGACGAACTCTGCGTGGATGTGATCACCACCGGCAATCACGCCTTCGATGTCAAAGAAATCGCCACCTTTTTCCAGAAAGAAGCGCGCCTGTTGCGCCCCGCCAACTATCCTCCGGGAACCCCCGGTGGTGGCTACGTAAAGCTGCACACAACCTCGGGCCAAGAAGTGTTGGTAATCAATCTGATGGGCCGAGTCCACATGCCGCCCTGCGATGATCCCTTTCGCTGTGTCGATGCCATTCTCGCCAAAGAACGCGCCGATATCGTCTTCGTGGATATGCACGCGGAAGCCACCAGTGAAGCTCTTGCCATGGGCTACCACCTGGAAGGCCGCGTCGCCGCCGTGGTAGGCACCCACACCCACGTGCCCACCATGGACGCTAAAGTCTTGCCCGGTGGCACAGCCTATGTGACCGACCTCGGCATGGTGGGCCCCTACGACGGTGTGATCGGAATGAAGAAAGCCGCTAGCCTCAGTCGATTTCTCCGAGCCAAGGCCGATCGTTTCGAAGTTGCCGAAGGCGATCTCCAACTGCACGGCCTGCTGGTCGTCACCGAAGGCAAGAAGGCCACCCACGTTGAACGTGTGCTGCGAACCTTGTAATGCTTCATTCCATTGATTTCGCCACCGAAGATCCCATCCGTGCCGCCGAGCGCCGCGCTGAGATGCGCCTGATCAAGGCCTGGTCCCTCGTCGTGGGCCCCGCCCTGGTGAATCACACGCGCCTGCTGCGAATTCGCAACCGCACCCTGTTCATGGGCTGCTGGAAACCCGAAATCATTCCTAATCTCCGCAAATCCGCCGAAGCCGTGTGGCCGGAAATCCAAACCCGCTTGCAGCGCCTCACCCACATCAAACTCCAAAAGATCGAAGTGCTGCCCTGCGATCCGCCCCCACCTCCCGCACCACCTCCACCCCCACGCCCTGCCGATCCGCTCGATGCCGTCCTCACCAAGCTGCGCGCGCTCCGCAATCAAGGATGGACGCCCCGCAGGTCCTGAGGTAGCATCGATATTCATTCGGGGCGTGGCTCAGCCTGGTAGAGCGCTCGGTTCGGGACCGAGAGGTCGGAGGTTCGAATCCTCTCGCCCCGACCATAAAAAGCAAAGGGCACCCATTTGGGTGCCCTTTGCTTTTTATGCTCGGAGCAGGATTCGAACCTCCGAGTGGGATCGCCCGAGGCGTGCCATGCGGCACGCCGAAGCGAGACCGGCAGGCGGCGAAGCCGACTGCGTTCGAATCTTGGTTCCAGATTCACGAACAGACGCAAACAAACTTCCTACGCCTCGGAAGACCGCAGGAGGCCCAGCCCCTGCCGGTCGAATGCGAGTTCCCCCTCACCCCAACTGCGTCAACACCACGCCCACAATCACCAACACCGTTCCCACCCCAAACTGCGGCGTGATCGGCTGCGCCAAAAACACCCACGCCAACACCGCTGTCAAAATTGGCTGACCATTCGCCGCAATGGCCACCCGACTCGGCTCACGCAACCGCAGTGCATGAAACCAAAGCAAATACATCACCACACTTGCCACCAATCCCAAGTAGAGCCCACCAATCCATCCAATGGCAGGTATCTGAGCTGGATGAAATCCAGGTAGCCCCACGAGCCCCAGCGGCAGAAACATGGCACTTCCCACCAGAATCGAAAGCGCCGTGGTTCGCTCGGCCCCATACCGCATCACCAAGGGTCGGCTCACCACCGTGTATCCCGCCCAAGCCACCACCGCCACCATCACCAACAGATCCCCAGCCACCCAATGCGGCGGCAACTCATTCCCGTGACGCCCATTGAAGAGCACCACCACACCCGAAAAAGCCAGCAGGATGCCACCCACCTTCAGCACGCTGGGGCGCTCCAAGCCCCGCATCCAGGCCAAGAGCAACACCACCGTGGGCGTTAAGGCATAGAGCAAGGCCGCATGGGATGGCAGCGTGAGCTTCAACCCCCAAAGAAATCCGATTTGATTCAAGAGCACGCCCAGGAATCCCGCCAACAAGAAACTCCGCCGGTCGGTCCGCAGGGCTTCCCGCAGGTCGTAGTGCCTAAATCGAGCCAGCAAAAGGAAAACCACTGCCGCAACGGAGAAGCGAAAAAGCCCCAGGACTAACACGGGAAAGTGAGTGGTAGCGGCCTTGCCCAACAGATAGGTGCCCGCCGCCAGCAGCGTGTGCATTCCCATGGCCAGGTAGAAGCGTCCCCGAGTCGACATTGAATTAGCTTGGCAGGCTGTCTTTCAGGAGTGTCACGGCGCCCATCCGCGCCGTGCCATAATGCGGGCTTGGAGAAACCACGCATGGCCCCTCGCAAACAAACGACGACCCAAAAGCTATTGGATGGCACCCTTCCGAAGCCAGAGCCAGCCGCCATTCCAACTCCTGCCCGCAAGAAAACACCGAAGGCCGCCCCCAAGACCGCCAAGACGGCTCCCAAAAAAGCCGCAGCACCTGAGCCCGAAGCCATTCCTGAAGCGGCAGTGATCCCCGCAGCTAAGCCAGCTCCGAAGGCTGCCGCAGGCCGAAAAAAGGCACCCCTCGCGGCACCCGCACCAGCCGAAAAAATCGCTGAGGCAGCCCCAACGCCTGTGGCTGTGCCAACGCCAGTAGCTGCGCCAGCGCCTGTGGTTGCAGAAGGCTTCACCGATCACGCCCGCACCATCCTGGAAGCGATTTCCACGGGCAAGGCCGTCGAATTCATTTTCAAGGATGGCGACAGCAATCCTCCGCGCACCTTCGAAGCTCGGCAGTTGGTCTTCGATATCTTCACGGGTGCTTGGTTTGCCTGGGGCTGGGATCGTCGCTACAACGCCGAGCGCCATCATCGTCTGGAACTCCTGGCCGAAATCAATATCGTGGAAGGCCCAGGTCGGTCGGCCCAGGGTCCCTTTGCCGATGGCACACCCGCCAATCAGATCGGCGGCTGGCGCGGAGGTGAGCCCATCCCGGTCAAGGCTGTGCTCCAAAAACAGTGGATCTTTGCCGTGAAGCAGTCCCCTGCACCTTTTCCAGAATTTCTGATCGAGGACATCGAGGACGGCAAGGCCCAGGTCAGCTTCACCGCCACCGATCTGCGCGCGATCGCTCGTTGGTGCATGCAGTTTGGCGATGGCATCCTGGTGCAGGAACCCCAGCGTCTGGTGGACCGCATCAAACAGGTTGGTATCGCGTGGGCCGGCAAGATGGCCGCCCCTCTCGCTGCGCCCCAGGCCAAGCCCCAACCCAGGCATGAGCCAAAACACGAAAGCAAGCATGAACCTAGGCAGGAGCCCCGACACGAAGCCAAGCAGGAGGCGAGGCCTGAGCCCAAACCGGAAGCCAAGCATGAAGCCCGCCGACCGGAAGCCCCTCGCAAGGAGGTGCGCGAGCACCGTGATGCTCGGGAAAGCGAAGCTCCCAAGCCTGCCAAACCCGGCCGCATCGAAGTCCGCATCGAACGTCTCTAGTGGTTTTCTTAATTGCAAAAAGGGCCTCCACGCGTGGAGGCCCTTTTTTAGGGTTCAAAAAAATCAGATTGTCCCGAGGCTCTTGCCTGCGCAGCGGAGATCGTTGCAGGCGCGGACGACTCGATCCGCCATGCTCTGTTCGGACTTCTTCATGTAGGTGCGCGGATCGTAGACCTTTTTGTTTCCGACTTCGGCATCGACCTTCAAGACTCCGTCGTAGTTCTTGAACATGTGGTCGGCGATGGCGCGGGTGAAGGCGTATTGGGTGTCGGTATCGATGTTCATCTTGATGACGCCGTAATCCAGGGTTTCGTGGATTTCTTCGAGGGTGGATCCGGAACCCCCGTGGAAGACCAAGAGAGAATGCTCGCCGCCGCAGGCAGCGGCAATGGCGGCCTGACCATCGCGCAGGATGGCGGGCTTCAGCACCACGTTGCCGGGCTTGTAGACCCCATGCACGTTGCCGAAGGTCGCGGCCAACATATAGCGTCCCAGGGGCGCCAAAGCCTTGTGCACGGCGACCATGTCTTCGGGCGTGGTGTAGAGCTTTTCTTTGCCCAGGTGGCTGGTGTCGTGGCCATCTTCTTCGCCACCCACCACACCAATTTCGACTTCGAGAATAATTTCGCTGGCCGCGCAGCGCTTCAGCAATTCACTGGACTTGGCAATGTTCTCGGTCAAGGCCAATTCGCTGCCATCGAACATATGAGCGTTGTAGAGATTCGGCAGCCCAGCCGCCCGGCGCCGCTCGGTTTCCTGAATCAAAGGCAATACGAAGGTTTCAAGGTATTTGGGATGGCAATGATCCGTGTGCAACGCGACATTCACACCATACTGAGCGGCCATATAGCGAACGTAGTCAGCCAGGGCGATGCCGCCAGCCGCCATGCTCTTAACACCCAACCCCGACAGGAATTCTGCGCCACCCGTGGAAACCTGGATGATGCCATCGGCATTCGCCGTCTTGAGGCCCAGCAGCACGGCATTGGCGGTTTCGGTAGAGGTAACATTAAAAGCTGGATAGGCGTAGTGCTCCTGCTTGGCAACTTCGAGCATCTTGCGATATTGGCTTGGATTCACGACCGGCATGGGAGCCTCCTGTAGGGCAGTGTTCCAGGCTATCGAGGCCTAGGCCTGGATGCAAAATAAGATCTGCGTCGCGATCCCGAAGGCCTGACTTCCCTAGGTCGTGCCTGCGGCAAACGGAAGGGTGATGCCTTTACAGGGCGCGCCAAAGGGGAAGGGCAACCAGCAGAGAAAGGACTACGGAAAAGAGCCCATAGGCCATGGCGACACCCAGCAATGCGCCCACCTTGAGAAGGGTCATCCACCTCCCGTCCCCATAAACCCTCCGAGCGGCCAGAAAGATGTAAATGAACATATAGCCAAAGCCCAGCAGGGACCCAATGCTCATCAAGACTGGATTGTGCGTCTTGGAGACCAGCCAGCCCATCACCCCCTGCACGAGATCCGTGGCGCAAAAGGCATATAAAGCAAAAACGGCGTGCTCGCCAAAGTGGGATCGGCGCTTGTGCCAAAGGAGAAAGCAAAGCCCGATGGCGAGGGCCGTGGAAAGGTAGGTGATCTGAAGGCATTGGAACCCTTGGAATGCGCTATTGCGGCTGGCTAGATACGCCGCTTCCGTGAGCCCCGCCTGCTTAGCGCCCCAAGCAACCGCAGGCGCAAAGGGCATCGCGAAGGGGCCTGTGCCAGCGACCAGGTATTGCAGGGAAACCACAGAGTTCTTGGCGAGGAAAAGCGACGGCAGGGAGAAAATCAGGTACAAGCGCAAGGGGCGAATGAGCCCCGAACGTTTCCCCGTCAAGTAGGCCTCCGCCAGGGCTCCGGGCCGAGTAAACAGGAGCCTGAGGGTCTTCCCCAAATGGCCATCGAGGTGCGTTAATTCGTGGGCCGCTTCGTGGAGGAAGTGCTTGAAGCTCAGGTGGTGAGCCTCGAAGCGCTTTTCACCGCACTGAGAGCAGTACGGGCCAGCCAACGCCGATTCGCAATTTGCGCAGGTGCTTTCCATGGTTGGGGTCTCTGGAATAAGTATCCCACTCACGGCTTGAATCGTGCTGAGTTTCTGGGACGCCTCCCCAACTTCTGCCAGGATGATGCTTGGGAAGCCTGCCATGAAAATTGCCGCCATTGATGTTGGTTCCAACTCCATCCACTTGGTAGTGGTCGAAGCCGATTCCGTAGGGAATCAGCGGATTCTGGCCCGGGAAAAAACCATGGTCCGGCTGGCTAAGGGCATCGCCAAAACCGGCGAGATTGCCCCCGATGCCTTTCAGGCTGGCCTTGAAACCCTGGCACTCATGGCGGAAATCACCCGCGGCTTCAAGTGCGACACCCTCATCGCCTGCGGCACGGCAGCTCTGCGGGAAGCTAGCAATGCCGGGAGGTTCATCGAAGAAGCCGCCCATCTCGGCATCCAGATCCGAGTCATTTCGGGTGAGGAAGAGGCTCGCCTCATTCATCTGGCCGTGAGTCACGCCATACCTTTTCCCGACGAACCGGCGGTACTCGTAGATATCGGCGGCGGCAGCACGGAATTGACCTGGGTGCATGGAGAGCGGGTGCTCGCCAGCACCAGTCTTCCTTGGGGTCTGCAGCGGTTGGCTGACGCCATTCCCACTTCCAACCCACCCACGCCGGATGACATGGCCCGTTTGGGAAAGTTCATCAACAAAATCCTCAAAAAGGCAGGCAAAACCCTGCCCAGGGAACTGCCTTCAACAACCATCGTGCTGGGCACCTCGGGCACCCTGCTCGACCTAGCCAAGGGCACCGGGGAAGCCTCCGCCTTTTCCCGGGAACAACTGCTTCGCTTCGAACGCAAGCTCTGGCGTGCCACGGCCCAGGATCGGATCACCAACCTGCAGGTGGATCCCAAACGCGCCGAGGTGCTGCATGTGGGCGCCTCGTGGGCCATGGGAATCCTGCGGTGGCTGGAAGCTAGCCAGGTTCGCTGCCTCCCCGTTGGCCTGCGCGAAGGCATGATCTGGGAAGCCCTGCGCCATGGCGGCGTGGCCCTGCCCGCCTTACCAGACCGGCGGCGGCAGTCCGTGGAAGCCCTAGCGGAACGCCTCGATCCCGACCCTGGCCATAGTCGCCATGTTCAGTCCTTGGCCGACCAGCTCTTTCTGGATCTTCGCCCCGCCTTCGAGCTGGGCGAAACCGAGCGGGAATTGTTGGGCTACGGCGCGAGGCTTCACGATATTGGCCTCAGCATCAGCGAGAAGGGCCACCAGAAACATGGCGCCTACCTGATTCAGAACGCCAGTCTGGGGGGATTCTGGCCCAAGGAATGTGAACTCATCAGCCAAATTGTGCGATTCCATCGCGGCAAGGCTCCGGACGTGCGCAAGCATGAGGCCTTTGGCCTTTTGGCGCCTTGGCATCGCCATGTGGTGGAGAAATTGGCCGCCATTCTAAGAGTGGCCGATGCCCTGGATCGCCGCCGACGACAGTCCGTGCGCGAGGTTCGGCTGGAAATCGAAGCGGAAGAGGCTCACCTGATCATTCACGGCTCGGGTGATCTTCGCTCCGAGCTTGAAGCCTTGCAGGAGAAGGGAAAGCTCCTCTTTCATCTCCTGGATCGCCCCGTCAAAATCTCCATCGTGCCGTAAGGAAAAGGCCTGCGCTGCGATTCGTTTGAATTTCAGAGAAGCATTACGCCTACCCTAAGAGAGCAGGAACAGCGCCCCTTGGAGCCCTTGTGGAACATAGTCCAGCTTTTCGTTTTCGCCGATTTCTCAATTGGTTCCCCCTGGGGCTGACCTACGCGACCCTTTACATGGGCCGCTACAACTTCAATGTTGTGAAGAACGATATTGGCGCGTGGTACCACTTGGACAAGGCTGATATGGGGCTCATCGCCACCGCGGGCTTCTGGACTTACGGCCTTTCTGTGGCACTGAACGGCCCCTTGGCAGATCGTTTTGGGGGCAGAAAGGCCATTCTTATTGGTGCTGCCGGCGGGGCCCTCATCAACCTGTTGATCGGTTTGATGTTTCTCAATGGCCACACCACCAACCTGTTGGTCTCCATGAGCGTGCTCTGGAGCGCCAACATGTACTTCCAGAGTTTCGGTGCCCTCAGCGTCGTCAAGGTAAACAGCACCTGGTTCCATGTGCGCGAACGGGGCGTATTCGGCGGAATTTTCGGGATCATGATTTCATCGGGGTATTTTTTGGCCACCACCATTGGCGCGTGGATCCTCTCGCGCTACCACTGGACGATGATCTGGATCGTTCCCGCCGTGGCCATGTCGATCATGTTCCTGGTGGACTACCTGCTGGTGCGCAACCGCCCCAGTCATGCGGGCCTTCAAGATTTCGACACGGGCGATGGCAGCAACGCGCACCACGCGGAAGACGCACCCCTGCCCTGGGGTGACCTCATGCGAAAGGTCTTCCACAATCCGGTAGTGGTGGCCCTCATCTTCGCGGAATTCTGCACCGGCTTCGTCCGCCAGGGGGTGATGCTGTATTTCACGGAATACCTGAGTGAGGTGTACGGGGTCACCAAGATATTTCCCAAAATCAATATCCTGGGTTGGGAGCCCGCACTTTTCTGGGCCACAGGAATTGCCTTCATGCTGGGAGGAATCCTGGGTGGCGTTTTGTGTGGCTGGATGAGCGATAAGCTCTTCGAGAGCCGTCGCCCCCCCGTGGCCTTTCTGTTCTACCTTGTGCAAGTGGTGATGCTGGTGCTGCTGGGCTTCTCCTTCGGCAAAGGCACCTTTGCTGGTCAGGTCTGGGCCATTATCCTGCTGGGTCTGACCGCGATGTTCATCTTTGGCGTTCATGGCATGCTGAGCGGCACCGCGAGCATGGATTTTGGCGGGCGCAAAGCTGCGGCCACCGTGACCGGCGCCCTCGATGGCATCCAGTACGTGGGTAGTGGCCTCACCGGCTTTGGCTTGGGATGGGTACTGAAAACCTACGGCTGGGATGGCGTGGCCACCCACGGTCACGCTCCCGCCCATGCCTGGGTCTGGGTGGGCTGCATCATCCCCTTCAGCTTCATCGGCGCCTACATCATGACCCGCATCTGGAAGGCCAAAGCGGGACAGAGCAGCCACTGAATCTGAAGTGGATAGGCGGGAACGCTGTGGTTGGCAGCCCTATCGCACGGTCAATAAACACTAACCGTTAGTCGGTGTTTGTCGAAGGTCAGGAGAAGAGCGGGCCAGCGCTGGGTTTCACACCTAGGTAGTCGTAGGCCGCATCAGTGGCACGGCGGCCCTGGGGCGTGCGATCCAGAAAACCGATCTGCATAAGGTAGGGTTCCACTAGGTCTTCCAAAGCATCGCCTTCCACTTCGCCCAGCGCAGCGGCCAGAGTGCGAACGCCTACGGGGCCACCCTTGAACTTGCCGCAAAGGGCTTCCAGGTAGGCACGATCGAGCCCATCCAGGCCCAAATCGTCCACCTCATGCAGGTGCAGGCAGGCCTCGGCGATTTCGGGGGTGATGATCCCCTGCCCTTTCACTTCCGCATAATCGCGGCAACGACGCAGCAGGCGATTCACGATGCGCGGGGTGCCACGGCTGCGCCGCGCAATGGCTTCGGCACCCTCCTGTGCCATTTCGACACCCAGCACGTGAGCACTGCGATTGGCGATGATCCCGAGTTCAGCGCGAGTGTAGTATTCCAACCGGTGCACCATGCCGAAGCGATCGTGGAGCGGCTTGGTGATGAGCCCTGCGCGGGTAGTAGCACCCACCAAGGTAAAGGCTCGCAGATCCACCTTCAGGGTCTGGGCGCTGGGGCCTTGGCCGATCAGGATGTCGAGCTTGCGATCTTCCATGGCCGAATAAAGCATCTCTTCGATGGCCGGAGGCAACCGGTGGATCTCATCGATGAATAGAAATTCGCCCTCATCGAGATTCGTCAGGATCGCGGCCAAATCGCCCTTTTTCTCCAGCGCAGGCGCCTGAATCACCTTGCAGGGAGCCCCCATTTCGTTGGCCAGCACATGGGCCAGGGTGGTCTTGCCCAGGCCAGGCGGTCCAAACAACAGCACGTGATCCAGCACCTCACTGCGCTTCAAGGCGGCCTTAAGCGCAATTTCCAACCGAGCCTTGACCTTTTCCTGCCCGATGTATTCCGTCAGACGTTGAGGGCGCAGCGAGTAATCAAAGGGTTCTTCCCGCTCGGCGGGGTCCAAATCGGGATTGCGTTGGAAGTCCATGGAATTCATTCCCGCACGAGGGCGGGCTTGTGTCCAGCCCTAGAGGCGCTACCTTGGTAAGCATCAGGAATCCCATGACCATTCCGCAGCTTCAAATCTGGATATCCACGCATAACCAAGGGACTCACCGTGGCTGAGCGATATTCAATTTCCATTCGGGATCGCCATGGCTTCGAGCGCTCCATTCCCATCAACCGCACCGTAACTCTGGGGCGGCAAAACCAGTGCGAGATTGTGCTTTCCGATAGCATGGTTAGCCGCAATCACCTGCGCATCGAGGAAGTCGATGGCGAGTGGTGGGCCGAAGACCTGGGCAGCTCCCATGGCAGTTATTTCCGTGATGCCCGCTTGACCCGCCTTAAGTGGGAGCCCGGTACCACGGTGCGTTTGGCGGATGGCGCCTATTACCTGACGCTGCGCTCCGAAGCCGCCCTGGCGCCCGAAGTCAATCTTCAGGCCATTCTCCAGACCGCTCACCTACTCACAGGGCAGGTGGAACTGGATGATCTGCTAGAGCAAACCCTGGAACGCCTACTGAGCCTTTCCAACACGGATCGCGGTTTCATCATGCTGCCTGAGTCCGGAGATCTAGTCGTCAAGGTGGCCCGCAACCTCAGCCCTCAATTGGAAAAGGACATTCACCTATCCATGTCCAGCGTTCGCCGGGTGTTCGAAAAGGGCGATCCCATCTGGATCCACAACGTCGCCTCCGACGAAAAGCTGATGGCCCAGCAATCCATCATGGATCTCCAACTCAAGACCATTCTGTGTCTGCCCCTCATGGTTCAGGGTGACTGCATCGGCGTGGCCTATCTTGATAGCCGCCGCATTGTGACTGAGCCCGTGGATCGCGCCACCTTCGAGGCCATCGTGTCGCTTTGCGCCATTGCCATCGAACGCACGCGCCTTTCCGAAGATAACCTGCGCAACCAAGTGCTGGCCACCGTGGGTCAGGTGGCCAGTTCCATCGTCCACGACTTCAAAAACGCCCTGTTCGTGATCGCTGGGCATGCCCAGTTGATGCAAAGTATTGTCCAGGACGAGAAATCCCAGCGCCACCTTACCCAAATACTCGGGGCCGTTGACCGCCTTTCTCAGCTTAGTGGCGATGTGCTCGACTATTCGAAGGTGCGCGAACCGAATCGAGAACCCGTGGATTTGCACGAGTACATCAAGGATCTGCTGGAGCCTCATCTCACCCGGGCCAGCGAGCTGGGCGCATCGCTCCGCTGCGAGGGTCCCGTGTGCAAAGCCAGCATCGATCGCTTTCGTTTCGCCCGGGTCATCGAGAATCTGCTGGCCAATAGCCTGGATGCTCTAAATGGACGAGAGGATGGTGAAGTGATTGTCCACTGGGCTCCAGGTTCGAGCGATCTGCGAATCACCGTGCAAGACAATGGCAAGGGGATTCCTCGCAAAGTCCTGAAACGAATCTTCGAACCCTTTTATAGCCACGGAAAAATCAAGGGAACGGGTCTGGGCATGCCCACCGTCAAAAAAATCATCGAGGAGCACGGCGGCTCCCTGGAGGTCCAGAGCGAGGAGGATCAAGGCACCTCGGTGATCATCTGGATACCCGATGGGGATAATCAGACAAAGAAAGAAGACACCACAGGTCGTATTCGTATTCTGAATCAGGGCAATCAATGATCCGCGTTGGGCAGGGTTTCGATGTTCATCGCTTTGCCCAACCCGAGGACGGGCGGCCGCTGATCTTGATGGGCCTACCCATTCCCCACGACCGCAGCCTTCTCGGTCATAGCGATGCCGATGTCATGGTTCACGCCCTGATGGATGCCCTACTCGGCGCCGCTGGATTGGGAGATATTGGCCAGCATTTTCCAGATACGGACCCGAGTTACAAAGGTGCCGATTCCACCGTTCTTTTGGAGCGCGTTATGGTCAGCCTCCAGGAACGTGGCTGGCGAGTGGGCAATGCCGATGTGCTTCTGATCGGTGAACGCCCCAAGATCGGTCCTCACCGCGAAGCCATGCGGAAGCGCATCGCACCCTTGCTCGGGGTGGAAGTCGAGGCCCTAAACGTAAAGGCCACCACCACCGAAAAACTGGGCTTCACTGGGCGGGGCGAAGGTCTGGCCGCCCAGGCAGTGGTACTACTCGAACGGGCTTGAAGGCCTAAGGTCTTGCGGCCCATTTGCTTCAAAGACACCGGCACACAGAG
The DNA here is from genome assembly GCA_020048105.1 of Deltaproteobacteria bacterium. Taxonomy (GTDB): domain Bacteria; phylum Acidobacteriota; class Holophagae; order Holophagales; family Holophagaceae; genus JAYREN01. The sequence continues at coordinate 24,670 of JAIFMW010000081.1, forward strand.
CGCCGCATCCATCGCACGTACCAGGGTTGTTCCAGTTCCATTCGGATAACGTGTAGCGATCCCGGCCGATCAGCAACTGCCCGCATTGGTGGCAGTAGGTATTGCTGCCTTCGGGGCAGCGAACATTGCCCAGGTAGACATGACGAAGACCATTCTTCTTCGCGATGCGCCGAGCAGACAAAAGGGTAGTCAAGGAAGTCGCCGGGGTCTCCAGCATCTTCCAATCAGGGTGAAACGCCGAGAAATGGAGGGGCACATCCGGCCCCAGGTTTTCCATGATCCATTGAGTAAGGCATTCCAATTCGTGAGCAGAGTCGTTTTCACCCGGAAGCAATAAGGTCGTGATTTCCAGCCAGGTTTTGGTCTCGTGGTGAATGTAGTTCAGTGTCTCCAACACGGGTTGCAAATGGCCCCCACAAAGACGTTGATAAAAGGATTCCGAAAAGCTTTTCAGATCGATGTTGGCGGCATCCATGTTCTTGTAGAACTCGGCACGAGGCTCGGCGCATTGGTAACCAGCCGACACGGCCACGGTATGCAATCCGAAGGCTCGACAGGCCTTGGCGGTATCCACGGCGTACTCGTGGAAGACCACCGGATCGTTGTAGGTAAAGGCCACGCTGCGACAGTTGGTCCGTTGGGCAAGGAGGGCGATGGCGTCAGGATTGACGGTATCCGTGAGGGAATCCACCGCTCTGGAGCGGCTGATCTCCCAATTTTGGCAAAACTTACACGCCAAATTGCAGCCTGCGGTACCGAAGGACAACACCTTTGTCCCCGGCAGAAAATGATGAAGAGGCTTTTTCTCAATGGGATCGATACCGAAACCCGTGGATCGACCATAGGAAAGCAGAACGATTTCCCCGCCGCGGTTGGCCCGAACAAAACAAAAGCCCCGCTGCCCTTCCCGCAGCCGGCAGGAGCGTGGACAGATGTCGCAGGCCACCCGATCGCCACCCACCCGATGCCAAAAGCGAGTAGGGTGACCTTCCAGGGTGCTCGGTGCATCCATCTTGGGATCTTCCACTGAAGGCTCTCTGGCTATTGACATCGAAGTTGGCCACCCGACTTTTTGTGTGGAAGTGCTTGTTCGCTCGACCTCGGAGATAGCCATGCAACGCTTGCGCCAGCCCGCCGTGGCAGGAACATTCTATCCCTCCGATCCCGAACGCCTGCGCGCCATGATCCAGGGCTTTCTCGCAACGGTGCCGCGCGGTGGCACACCACCCAAGGCCATCCTTGCGCCCCACGCTGGCTTCATCTATTCCGGTCCCACGGCAGCCTATGCCTATGCTCGGTTGGCTCTTGGGCGCTCCCAGATCCGCCGCGTGATCCTGCTGGGACCCTCCCATCGCGTGGCCTTTGCGGGCTTGGCCGTCGGCAGCTGGGAAGGCTTCGAGACGCCCCTGGGTTTGGTCCCTATCGATCAACAAGGCGTTGAAGCTCTGTTGGAACTGCCTTTCGTTCAAACTCTCGACCTAGCCCACGCCCAGGAACACAGCCTGGAAGTGCAAGTGCCCTTTCTCCAGGAAACCCTGGAGGACTTTTCCCTGGTGCCCGTTGTGGTTGGGGAAGCCAATCCTGTGCAGGTCAGTGCCGCCATCGAACGGCTCTGGGGCGGGCCGGAAACCGCCATCGTGATCAGCTCCGATCTGAGCCACTACCTTGACTACACCGCAGCCAACAAAGCAGACCGGGCTACCTCCAACGCCATCGAAGCGCTGGATCCCGAGGGTATCGGTGACGATTCCGCCTGCGGCTGCCTCCCGATTCGGGGGCTTTTGATGGCTGCGCGAAACCACCGCCTGAGAGGCGAAACTCTCGATGTGCGAAACTCCGGCGATACCGCTGGCCTCAAGGATCATGTGGTGGGGTATGGCGCCTATGCATTCACCTGAAAACCAATGTTCATTGATCCAGGAACACCAAAGAACCCTGCTGGAACTGGCCCAATCCTCCATTCGCCACGGCGTAGCCAAGGGCAAACCGATCCCGGTGGAACTCGCGAAGCTTCCGCCGGAATTGGCCACCCTTCGCGCGACCTTCGTAACCCTGGAACAGAACGGTGATTTGCGGGGTTGCATCGGCTGCTTGGAGGCTCATCGCCCCCTGGCCGTGGATATTGCCGCCAATGCCTTTGCGGCGGCCTTCCGCGACACCCGCTTTCCTCCCGTACGGGCCGAGGAAATCGATAGCCTCGAGATTCACCTTTCTCTGCTCACGCCGCCGGAGCCCCTCCGGTTCACCTCCGAGGCCGATCTCATCTCCCAACTGGTGCCAGGGCGGGATGGCCTGATCCTCGAAGAGGGCTGGAATCGGGGAACCTTCCTGCCCTCGGTCTGGCAGAGCTTGCCAGATCCCAGGGATTTTCTGCATCATCTGAAACGAAAAGCTGGCCTTCTGGGAGAGCACTGGTCCAGCACCCTTCGTGTGCAGCGCTATCGCACGGAGATCATTTCTGGGCCCTGAGGTTTAACTCGTCTTAAAGCGGGCAAGCGAAGCGCTGAGTTCTTCGGCAATGTTGGCGAGGTAGTCTGCCGTGTGATTGACCTCCTCCACCGTGGCGGAGAGTTCGGTGGATGCAGCAGCGCTTTGTTCGCTGGACTTGGCGGTGTGCTCCACTTGCATGGCCACCTCGTTAGCCGTACGTTCTTGCTCCTCTGTGGCCGATCCGATCTCTCTGGACGCACTCACGACCACCGCAATGTTCTCCTGGATTGTGCGAATGGTCGTATCCGTTGCCTGGACCGTGCGGACACCTTCCTGCATTGCGGCTTCGGTTTGACTGATGAGTTCGCCGATTTCCTTGGCGGCCATGGCGCTGCGTTCGGCCAATTTACGAACCTCTTCGGCGACCACAGCAAATCCCTTGCCGTGAACCCCGGCCTTTGCAGCCTCGATCGCAGCGTTCAGCGAAAGGAGGTTGGTCTGACGAGCGATGTCCTGGATGACCTGAACCGCTTTCACCATTTGCTGGGTGGTTTCGCGGATGGCCTGCATGGCCGATACCGTGGCCGTGCCCTGCTTGGCGCCTTCATCTGCGGCCCGCTGCATGGTCTCCGTGCGAACGTTGCTGCTGCGAACGTTCTGGGCGACCTCTTGAATCGATGCGGCGAATTGGGTCATGGCGGTGGCCGTCCGCTCGGCAGCCATCCGCTGCCCCTCAGCGGATTGGGCGATCTCTGCGGTGGCCCTGGCGACCTCGCCTGCGGTGGCATTAAGCTCCGTGGAGCCTGAGGCCACGCGGCTACTGGCATCTCGAAGTTGGCCGAACAGTTCCTGGAACCGGCCTAGCATGGCATTGAAGTCCCTGGCCATCCGCCCCAGTTCATCTGCGGAATGGACTTCGACTCCGCAGCTAAAATCGCCCGCAACCATGCGCTCCATGGCCTCACTTACTTCCTTCAGGGAATTATTGATGCGGCGCACTACCGCGCGGGCAATCAGAAGCGCGAAGGCCAAGCCCACCCCAAGGAGAACAGCCTTGAAAATGCCTCCAAAGCGGAACAGGGCCGCCATTTTGGCATTTTCTCGCGCTTCGATGCGCTCGGCCTCCTTGAAGGTCGTTTCAGCGAGAGCGCCAATGGCCTCGTTCATGGGCCGATCAATGCCCTTGAGCTGAGCATCCACCGTCCGATAGGCCAAGGGATCCTTGTCCTTCCAAGTGGCAAGAGCCTCCCGGTATTTCGCCCCAAGGGCCTGATGTTCCCGACTGGTCCGGTCGACGAGCTCCGTCGAAACCTCCAACTCCTTCAAGGCCACCTTCAACTTGGCTAAATGGCCCCCAACGGCCTTTTCGCTGTCATCAAAACCCGCTTTAAACTTGGCCATTTGGGCTGGATCATGACCGCGGAGCAGAATGTTCTTCCACTCCTGCACCTGGACCTTGAAGGCATTCTGGGCTTCCCTCGCCGTGTCCCCGGACCGCGCAACCCTCTGCATGGTGTTCACGAGTTCACGGGATTGATCCGTAATGCGTGATTCCAGCCAGTAGCCCCCAACCCAGAGAAGCGTAGCCACCAACATGAGGCTTCCGGTCAGCAACCAGAGTTTCGCCCGGACGGAAATTCGATCAAGAAAGGAAAGGGCCATGAGGATCTCCAACGCCCAAAAAAGCTTTTTATCGGATGCAGAAAGGAGGTCATTAATTTTTGAAATTTTTCTAAAAACTTCACGGGTTGGAAGAGCGCCAAGCCCTTGCCAAAGGAGCTAGGGCTTCCGGCGTGTTCAAACCAGGGTTTTCAAGCACTCGGTCCAAGAGATACGCCTGTAACTGCCCCAACCAAGGGCCGCCGGGGCGGGCAAGGCAATCCATCAGTTCGGTCCCATTGAGCGCAAGATCCCGGGCAAGAAGAGGAGGCCTTGCCTCTGCGAGCCGCTGTATTCGCCCGAGCTCGGTTTCAAACTCTTGTTGCATGGCCTCCAAAGACTCCATCCGTCCCCGAATATCCGCCCGGCGCAACGCCGCCCAGGCATCCAGGGGCACCTTGTCGGCTTTGAGGCGCGCCAGCAGGCGGCGGCAGGCGGCATCGCCCCACTGGGCCGATGGGCGCTGACCGTGGTGGCGCACTAACCCCAGCACAGCCTCCAAAAGGGCACGACTAATCTTCAGGCGTCCAAGGAGGTTGCCTGCCAAACGAACGGAAAGGGCCTCGTGATTGAAGAAATGGGTAGCCCCGTCGGACCCCAGACTGCGGGATCCGGGCTTACCTAGGTCATGCAACAGGGCCGCCCAGCGAAGAGTCGGCTCCGCAGGAATCGCGGCCACCACCGCCAGCGTGTGCTCCCAGGCATCCAGGTCGTGATAGCGGTTCTGGGCACAGCCTACCAGGGGCCTGAATTCAGGCATCCAGAGATCCACCAGACCGGAACGTTCCAAAAGACGCAGTCCCGTAGGTGCGTCTTTCCCGCAGAGTAGCTTGTTCATTTCCTGGAAGACCCGCTCCACGGAGACTTTCTGGGCCACCTCCAACCGTTCGGGAATGGCCGCCAACGTGCTGGGCTCGATCCCAAAGCCAAGCTGAGCCGCAAAGCGGCAGGCCCGCAGCGGGCGCAGACCATCCTCCTGGAAGCGCACCAAGGGATCGCCCACCGCCCGAAGGAGACCGGCCTCTAGATCGGCCTGCCCGCCAAAGGGGTCTACTAAGTGTTTTCGCCAGTCGACCTGATTCATGGCCTCAATGGGCAGGGCCATGGCATTCACGGTGAAGTCGCGGCGCGCTAGATCTTCCTCCAACGCCACGCCGAGATGCACGGATTCGGGCCGCCGACCATCCAGGTAATTGCCGTCCCCCCGGTACGTGGTGATTTCTACTGGGCGGCCTTCCAACATGACCGTAACGGTGCCGTGCTGAAGTCCGGTGGGAATGACCCGCAGGCCGGCCTGTTTCGCACGACCAATGACAATCTCTGGCAATAGGGCCGTCGCCAGATCCCAGTCGCCTCCCTCACGCCCCAGTAGCCGGTCCCGGACGGCACCCCCAACAAGCACCAGCCCAGCCTCGGGTTCGAGGGCCTCCTGGAGGAAGCCGAGTAGCCTGGGGGCGTCTTCGGGGGAGACATTGCAAAGATTTGGCATGGGTGAATTCTACCCAAGCAGCGGTTTGACCGAGATTAAAGAGCAGGGCGACTTTACCGAAGAAATATAAACATTCTTGCGTCCAGGATAGGGAGCCCCCCATGAACCCAGCCAACATCATCGCCAACCTTCCCATTGGCCGAAAATTCCTTGTGCTCCTGCTGCTCCAGGCTCTATTCCTTTGCCTTGTGGGCTTTTTTGGGTGGTACGGCATCGAGAGTTCCCAAGCAGGCACGCATAGTGTCGGCGGGGATTTAGCTAAAACCCAAGCGGTCTCAAAAATACTCAACGATACGAATACCCTGCGCTCGGTTCATATTTCCATGATCGCGGCGGCCAAGAACGACGCCTACATTGCTAAACGGCGGGAACGTTTGACGACCTATGAGGAACGGGTGAAGGAGGCTTTTTCGAAGATCGGAACCCTTGCCTGGACCCTCGAAGAAAAACCATTGGTGGAAAAAGGCTCCGCTGCATTCAAGGCCTATGTCGTCGGCTTTGCCTCCGCCTTCGAACAAGCCAAGGCGCTGAAAGGCATGGAGGCTTCCGGGGAGCTCATGGAGGCCAATGTGGGCCTTGCCCGGGAGGGGCGTGAAGCCTTCGAAAAACTACTCGACACTCTACAAAAAGCTACTGTCACCAACATTGAGCGTGACCTCGTTACGGGAAATCAGAAACAGAATTGGATCATCGGCGCTGCCCTCACCGCAGTGCTGCTAGGCGCCCTTCTCACGCGCATGATTTCCAAGCAAATTTCAGGTTCCGTGCGGGCCATCGAAGTCACCATGAGCGCCGTTAACCATGGTGATTTGACCGTTGCATGCAAACTCGATACCCGTGATGAATTGGGCCATATTGCCGCCAGTCTTCAGCAGATGGTGCAGAAATTGGCCGAAGACATCCAGGCCATGGCCCTCATTTCAGAACGCACAGCCTCCGGCGCCACGGAGCTTTCCGCCACCACCGATCAGCTTATGTCAGCCACTTCCGATATCAGCAGCGGCGCCGAGCAGCAGCGACTCGCCGTGGAGCAATCCACCGGCTCGCTCAATATGCTCTCCTCGGCCATCGCAGAAATCCATCAGGGCTCATCTCGGGCCGCCCAGCTCGCCGACAAGTCGCTGAAGACCAGCGCCGAGGGTACGAAGAACGTTCATGCCAGCACCCAGGCCATGGCAGCCATTCAAGACAGTTCTGAAAAGGTCGGCCGGATCACAGGAGTCATTTCGGATATTGCCCGCCAGACCAACCTGTTATCCCTGAACGCCGCCATCGAAGCCGCCAAGGCGGGCGCTCAAGGCAAGGGTTTTGCCGTGGTTGCCGAAGAAATCCGAAAACTCGCCGAGCGCAGCGGCGCCGCCGCCAAGGAAATTGCCACGCTCATCGAGGAAAGCGGCCAGCGCGTCCTAACCGGCAATAAAGCGGTTGGCACCGTCAGCGACAGCCTTGCTTCCATCGAAACGGATATCCGAGCCCAAGCCGAGATTGCCGGACGCTCCACCGCCGCCTTGCAAGAACAGGCCAAAGTCAGCGAAGAAGTGGTGGATGCCATGGGCACCACCCTGCACTTCACCGAACGGAATGCCTCGGCCACCACAGAACTGGCGGCCTCCTTATCGGAAACCACTCGAACCGTGAATGACCTTGCCGAATTGGCCGTGCAGCTTCGCCAACTCATCACTCGGTTCAAGCTGAGCTGATCCAAATGAAGGCTCGCCTCATCCAACTTGCCATCACCGCAATGTTGGAGGGGACGCAGCTCTGCGCAGAGACGCCACCCAAACCCAGCCTGCAGGCCCTTCAGCAGCAGGTAATTCAGACAGAACGCGCATTTGCGAAAACAATGGCCGACCGCGATCACGCCGCCTTTGTCAGCTTTCTCTCCGAAGAGGCCATCTTCTTTTCCGGGCCTGTGCCCCTCCGCGGAAAGGCAGCCGTTGCGGCCTGGTGGAAGCGTTTTTATGAAAAACCCGAGACCCCCTTCGCCTAGGAACCGGAGCGCATCGAAGTGCTTGAGTCCGGCAACCTAGCCCTGAGCACAGGTCCCGTGCGCGACCCCAGCGGCAAGGTGACCGGAAGCTTCACCTCGATCTGGCGCCAAGAAAAGCCTGGCGTTTGGCGCATCGTGTTCGATAAGGGGAACTAGGCTGCTGGCTTCCCCGCTAGCAGCAACGCGTACTGAATCATCTGAGCCAAGTGTTTCGCCGCCAGGGACAGTTGCTGGCGGACCACCGGGGTTTGAAGATTGCCAAACACCGCCCAGTAGGCTTCGCCGCGCCGCTTGCCTCGGGGGCCTTCAGGGCTGGTCCGATCGGCACCACGGTCATCTTCCAGCAGTTTGGGGACCAAGGCATTGGCCTCTTGCATCCATTTCCAGGGCGCCCGAAACAGCCCCGGTTCCTGGGTGGCAGGCATCACCTGCAGAGCGTTCAAGCTGGCATAGCGTTCCACCAAGCCCGTTTCCCACCTGGTGTGAACGCCCTTCTGGCCGGTGTCTTGGCCGTTATGATTGTTCGTGGTGTGCAAGGGCACATGGAGATCCGCCACATAGTGACCCAGGACCGTTGCAGCCAAGGTGATTTGGGCGCGATCCCCTTTTTTGAAGGCATCGACTAAATCTCGAAGTCGGTCTTGGATGACCCAGGGTACCTGACCACTCTTCTGGAAACGCTCGGGGCCGATCTTTCCCAAGGCCTCCGAGACCTCAAAGGGCACCCCTTGGGGGCCCCCGTAGCCCTCGGTATCCAGGTAATGGCGAGGACCTTCCTTGCGGTCCTGGCGCCAATGATCGGGATCCGAGGCATGTTCCTTGAAATAGTCTTCCTGCCCTTTGAACCACGCCGCGACCTCGGGTGGAAGATCCTTCAAGGCCAGCTCAGAAACCAAAACGTGACCCAGGCGCCCCCAGGCCAAGAGAGGCCCGGCCGAGGCTAGCAAAACAACGGAAAGAGCCAACGCACGCTGCATGGTCTTCGCACGTTACCTCGGTATGGTGCCCGTGCGCTCCCAGCGGGTGCGGGTGAAGAAGTACCGGGCACCATCGAAGAAATTCTTAGCCACATCCCCCGGTCCATCGGGCACGGTGGCACGCGTATCGTCGTTGCCACCTTCGCGGAAGCTCCACCAAACCAGGAAGGGCCGACCTCGAAGATGGTCGGTCGGAACAAAGCCCCAATAGCGGCTGTCTTCGCTGTTTTCTCGGTTATCGCCCATGGCCAAAACGTGACCTTCGGGCACGACAAAGGAGCCAATGTCATCTCTAAATGGGTAATACGGCCCGCCCTCGGCGGATCCGCCCTGGCGATTGATCTTGAGGCGTTCGGGATCCACAAAGGGCCAGATGCCCGCATAGGCAGGAAGGTGGCCATTTTCCTTGGCCGCAGCCATCGCCTGATCATGATTGGAAAGACCCGCATCGCGGTTCAAACCCCAGGGGCCGGGTTCGGGCTGATCGCCATCCTTCAGGCAATGATGTTCGAATTCTCCCGTGGCTTGTTTGCCATTCACATACAGGCGCTTGTTCTTGATCTCCACCTGATCGCCCGCCACAGCCACGCAGCGCTTCACATAGTCCATATCGCGACTCAAGGGATAGCGAAATACGATGATGTCACCACGCTCAGCCCGTCGCATAGGAAAGAGCTTTTCCTCCCAGGACCACTGCGGCACCGCGAACAGGAACTTATTCACCAGCAGGTGATCCCCGATCATCAGCGTATTGCGCATGGAAGCCGAAGGAATCGTGAACTGTTGTCCCACGAAGGTCTTGAAGAAAAGAATCAACAATACGGCAAAACAGATCACTTCCAGATTGTCCCGAATGGCGCCCTTGGCGACGCCAGGGGGCAAAACGGCTTCTGTGGTTTCATCACTCATTGCAAAACTCCGAAGGGTACGGATTCAGGAATTACCTTTGTTGGACACCGGAAGATCGGTGAACCCATGGGAAACGAGCCGATTCACAGACACCCATGCGCCGTCCCGCCAAATCAGGGTTTCAACTTCGCCGATATCGGGCAGGAGAAAGCTGCGCTGACGCTTACCCTGGGGCGATACGGATTCCATCCACACGCCCACTCGGTCGGCACTTTCAGGCAGTTTCAAGTCATGCAAATCCGCTGCGGCTCGACCCAAGACCCGGGTGGTTGTGCCGTTGGATTCCCACTGGCTGACACGGTCGGGAAAACCTTCAGGAAGAATCACGATGCCAGGCGTGCGACCATCCTGGCTGAGTGATACGCCGCCATTCTTTTGAAAGAAAAGAGCCGACATCTCCCCCTGCAGGGTCGTATAGGTCATCCTCACAGCGGTTCCGGCTTCCCCATCCTTGGCGGCGGCCACGCGCACCTGAAGCCGGGCATTCACTCTGGCTTCCGCCACCAGCTGGGGGTTCTCGTAAATCAAGGTGAGACCAGCCTCGTGAGCGGTGTATACCTTTTCGCGCTTCAATGGCTCAACCCAGCGACAGGCCGTACCAAGCAGCAGTATTCCCAGACTCACAAGGTGGACTGTTCTCATTAGCGAATGCCCTTGTTGAAACGGGCCATCAGATCGTCGAGGCTGGAACCCTTGACCTCTGGTTTCGGTTCGGGTTTCCGCTCTACCGGACGGCTCGTTTCGGGCCGTTGTTGGGGTCTGGTAGAACGGGGAGGTCGGGAGCCCTCGGGACGATTGGCCGCTGGGGGACGGTTGGCTGCCGCAGGCCGTTCCGGCCGGGGAGCCCGTTCGGGTCGTGGTGCTTGCGGACGAGCCACGGGCGCAGCCTGCAGCGCCTTCATGGAAAGACCGATGCGCTTGGAGGCCAAATCCACGGCGAGCACCTTCACGCGCACGGCCTGACCAACGCTCAGCGCCTGGGAAGGATTCTTCACAAAGGTGTGGCTGATTTCGGACAAATGAACCAAGCCATCCTGATGGACTCCGATATCGACGAAGGCACCAAAATCCGTGACGTTGGTAACGATGCCCTGAAGCTCCATACCAATTTCGAGATCGCTTGGCTTGTGCACACCTTCCTTGAAGTGCACTGCTTCGAATTTCTTGCGAGGATCGCGACCCGGCTTCTTGAGCTCCGCCAGAATATCGCCCACGGTTTCGATGCCGAAGCGATCGTCCACAAAGAGCTTGGGATCGAGGCCATCCAGCACGGCATCGTTGCCAATGAGTTCGGGAACGGTCTTGCCGGTGAGTTGGCAGATCCGCTGCACCACCGGATAGGCCTCGGGATGCACGGCACTTGCATCCAAGGGGTTTTCACCCTCACGGATGCGCAGGAAGCCCGCCGACTGAAGGAACGCCTTTTCCCCAAATCGAGGCACTTCCATCAACTGTTCCCGCTGCTTGAAGGCACCGTGTTCATAGCGGAACTGGAGAATGTTCTTTGCCAGACTCTCGCCAATGCCGGCCACGTAGCTAAGCAACCGATAGGAAGCGGTGTTGAGGTCTACGCCCACACGGTTCACGCAGGATTCCACAGCATCATCCAAGCCCTTTTTTAGAGCCGTCTGGTTGACATCGTGCTGATACTGCCCCACGCCAATGGATTTGGGTTCCACCTTCACCAATTCCGCCAAGGGATCTTGAAAGCGCCGCGCGATGCTGATGGCGCCTCGCACGGTCAAGTCGTGGTCGGGGAATTCTTCTCGGGCAATATCCGAGGCACTGTAGACCGAGGCACCGGCCTCGCTCACCGAAATGCAGGCAACACCCTGGCGATCGGTGTCATTGAGCCATTGCCGAATGAAGGCTTCGGCCTCGCGCCCGCCAGTGCCATTGCCGATGGCGATGGCTTCCAGGGGGAACTTCGTGGCAATCGCTTCCAGAATGGCGCGGCTGCCTTCGATATCCCGCTTGGGCTCCAAGGGGTAGATCGTCGCCGTTTCCATGAACTGGCCAAGGCGATTGATGACCGCCAGCTTGCAACCCGTGCGAATGCCAGGGTCCACGCCCAGGGTGGCCATCTGCCCAGCGGGCGGTGCCAGCAGCAGATGATCCATGTTGGTCTGAAAGACATGGATGGCTTCGATATCGGCCTTCTTCTTGGCATCCATGCGCACATCGGTTTCGAGACTGGGCGAGAGCAGCCGATCGAAGGCATCCTCGCAAACCTCGTGCAACGTTGGCCGGTAGCCGCTAGCCGGGTGCACCTGCACCTTGGAGACAAGCAGGGTCACCAGTTTTTCTCGATCCACCAAGAGCTTAACGGTGAGAATTTCTTCCTTTTCGCCGCGGCGCAGGGCCAACACGCGATGACCGGGCATTTTCTTGATGGGTTCGCGGAAATCCCAGTAGGGCTTGAAACGCAGGGCTTCCTGAGAATCTTTCTTTTCGTCCCGAAGAGTGGAATGAAGGGTGCCGAATTCATGGAATTCCACGCGCAGCCAAGCGCGAATATCGGCACTCTCCGCCAGGCGCTCGGCGAGAATGTGACCGGCTCCAACCACACAAAGGCTGGGCGTTTGCAGGCCTTCCTGGTCTTCCTTGCAGAAAGGAGCGGCCAGCATCAAGGGATCGGCACCACTTTCATCGGTCAGCAGAGCGTCCAGCAAGGGCTCCAAGCCGCGTTCCTTGGCGTCGGTGGCCTTGGTTCGTTTCTTGAGTTTGTAGGGGAGGTAGAGGTCTTCCAGCTCGGTCTTGGTCCAGGCATTTTCGATGCGCGCCTTCAGTTCGGGGGAAAGCTTGGCTTGCTTGTCGATGTTTTTGAGAACCGTTTCGCGACGTTCGAGTAGTTCTTTGTAGTAAGCCACGCGATCTTCGATGGCTCGGATGGCGACTTCGTCCAAGGACCCTGTGGCTTCCTTTCGGTACCGCGCGATAAAGGGGACGGTGTTCCCCTCGTTTAACAAGGCCACAACGGCCGCCACCCGATGCCCGGGCAACGAGAGTTCCTGGCAGATACGATCGACAAAAAGCTCCACAACCATTCCTTTCGAACCACCCAGAAGGTGAAGGGCCATCTTACCTCAGAGTGACTTCGAAACATCGCACAGCGCCCCTGTTTTGGCGCTTCCCACCCGAGGAAAGTCCGAAGAACCCTTTTCTGGATTACAATCGGCAAATTCAGGGAGTCCACGGTGAGCAATTGGGTCGGCACGCATGTCTTTAGCATTGGCATCATTGGTGGCGGGCGCGGAGGCCATGGCCTTCTTGCTTTTTTTGGGCGCAGCAAAGTCGCCCGAATCGCCTTCCTGGCTGACCCCGATCACGAAGCGATTGGCATCCTGGCCGCCCGGGAGGCTGGAATCCGCACCTATACAGACGCCGAGGAAGCCCTTCGCAGCGGATTACCCGATTTTATTTTCGATGCAACCGGCGACGAAGTATTGGACGCCAAGATTCGGCAAATTATCCGCAATACCGATACCCGGCTAATCAGCCCGGTCACGAGTCGCATGATGGTGCGGGTGCTGGAGGAAAATAGCACGCGGGTTCGCGAAGATGTCTCCCAGGTGGTGGGCACCATCAAGCACGAACTCTCCGATAGCCTGGAAGGTAGCCGGAATCTTGTGAGCCGAATCAATTCCATCATGTCCAGCATGCAGATGCTGGCCCTCAATGCCAGCATCGAGGCCGCCAAGGCGGGCGTTCACGGCCGGGGCTTTGCGGTGGTGGCCGATCACATGGGCAAATCCGTGGAAGCCGTCCGTAAACTCACCCAGGAAATCGATGGCGTGAACGCCAATATCATTCAGGTCTCCGAGCAGATCGATATGGTGCTGGAGAAGCTGAAGTAGCACTAGCTCTTATGGGCTCTTGGATGGGCGGATTCATAGGTCTTCGCCAGTTGTTCCATATCCAGGTGCGTGTAGCGCTGAGTCGTGCTCAGGCTTGCGTGGCCGAGCAATTCCTGAATCGCACGCAAGTCCATGCCATGGTTCAGTAAATGCGTGGCAAAGCTATGCCTCAAGGCATGCGGACTGATATGGGCACGCAGAGCAACGGATTCGAGGGCGCTCCCTAAAAAGCTTCGGACACTCGTGGGTGTCAATCGCCCTCCCCGTTGATTCAGAAACAGGGCTGCGCTGGGGGGTAGCCCTTTTTCGGCAAGGAAGGCCTGCCGGAAGCTCAAATAGCTATCCAGAACCTCAGAGGCGGCCTCATGGAAGGGGACCAAGCGTTCTTTATTCCCTTTGCCCACGACTCGCAGGGTGCGTTCCTCTCGCAAAATGTCCTGGAGATCTAAGCCAGTGAGTTCGGACACTCGAAGCCCTGAAGCATAGAGAATTTCCAACAGGCAGTTCAGTCGCGCGCTAAGAAAATCAACGACCGGCCCCAAATCCAAAAGGGATTTGCTTTCACCTTCGGTCAGAAAGGCTGGCAATTTTTGCGGCTGCTTCGGATTTCTTAACCCCGTGGCCGGATCGCTGGGTATGCGCTGGGTCTCGAACAGCCAATGAAAGTAGGCTCTAGCCGTACTAAGAATTCGGGCCTGACTGGCAGGTTCCAAACCTCGTTCACCCAATTCAAGGGCGAAGCGTCTCAAGGTTCTGGGTTTTATTTCCCAGGAATCCCACCGGCTGGAAATCGCGTGATGCAGAAGTTTTTCCAGGTCGCCCTTCTGGGCCCGGGCGGTGTGGGGCGATACTCCCCGAGCTCGCTGCTCGAGGTGAAAAGCCTGGATGGATTCACTTAGGCTTTGCGCGGTTGGCATCCTGCTACCATGCCACATTCCCATTTGATGGAGCTATCCACTTGGCCCAGACCATTGCTGAACTGTTTTACGAAGCCTTGCGCATTGATCTTGCGGAGGCCTTCGCATCAAAAGTGAATGGCGCTTTCCGCCCCATTTCCCATCAGGAACTCCACGAACGCGTGGATCGCCTAGCCCTGGCCCTCCATGCTCGTGGCCTGCGGGCGGGCGATCGCGTGGCCTTCCTGTCCGAAAATCGACCGGAATGGGCCATCGCCGATTTTGCCTGTGCCCTTTCTGGACTCATCTCCGTTCCTATTTACCAGGCCCTTAACGCCGAACAAACGGCCTGGATCGTGCGGCATAGCGGCGCACGATGGATCATTTGTTCGACACCCTATCAATTAAAAAAGCTCATTGCCCAAAAAGC
>JAIFMW010000159.1 GCA_020048105.1 Deltaproteobacteria bacterium
CGGATGCCGATGCCTGCTACGAGCGGGTGGTGGAAATCGATGTCAGCGCTTTAACCCCTCAGATCGCATGCCCGCACATGGTCGATAACGTGAAGCCCATCGCCGAGGTCGTGGGCACCAAGATCCACCAGATCGTCATCGGCAGTTGCACCAATGGCCGCCTGGACGATTTGGCCATGGCAGCCAATATCTTGCGTGGCAAGAAGGTGGCCCAGGATGTGCGGATGCTGGTCTTTCCGGCCTCCGGCAGGATTTTTGGCCAGGCACTGGACCTCGGCTATGTGCATGATCTAATGCGCGCGGGAGCTGTGGTCATGAACTCGGGCTGCGGCCCTTGCCTTGGCGTGCACGAAGGCGCCCTGGGAGATGAGGAAACCGCCCTCAGCACCACCAATCGTAATTTCAAGGGGCGCATGGGCAATCCCAATTCCGGCGTCTATCTCTGCAGCCCCGCCGTGGCAGCGGCTTCGGCGATTACTGGGGTCATTACTGATCCAAGGGGAAAATAAAAAAAATCACCACGGAGACACGGAGGACACGGAGAAAAGAAGAGAAAAACGAGAAAAATAATCATCTTGGATGACTCGTGTTTCCCCCGTCGTTAATGATTTTCAGTTCTATCCCTTTGCTTTCCTCTCTTTGCTTTCCTCCGTGCCCTCCGTGCCTCCGTGGTGAATTCCTGTTTTTTTGGAGACCAACCCCATGCCCAAAGTCATCATCAAGCTCGGTGCCGATATCAGCACAGATGACATCTACCCTGGCCGCTACATGGCTACGGTATTGCCCACCGAAACGCCCGACTTCTGCTTTGCGAATCGAACGGAATTCAACACCCGACTCAAGGCGAAAGCCTTCACGCCCGGCAGCATCATTTTGGGCGGGGAAAATTTCGGCTGCGGTTCCAGCCGTGAGCAAGCGGCCAGCGCCATTCAGGGCTATGGTCTGGTGATCGTGGCGCAAACCATTTCGCGCATCTTTCTCCAGAACGCCATCAACCTGGGCCTCCGCGTGATTATCTGCCCCACCATCGAAGCCGAGGAAGGCCACGAACTGACCCTGGAACCCATGGAAGTCGTGAATGTCACCACTGGCAAACGTTTCCCCATCCAGCCCCTACCGCCTGCGCGCCAAGCGATCATTGATGCGGGTGGACTGATTCCCTATACCCGGCAGCGGATGGGGAACGGCTAAACCCCGCCCAAGCGAATTCTTCCGAATCCTCGATCCGCCGCAAAGGTCAAACAACTGATCTCTTCCTTGGCGAGCGGTGCATCCGCGGGCAGTACCGTGGCAGAAAAATCACAGGCCTCGCTGGCAGGCGTTGCGTAGGCTTTACCCCGACGTAGCATCAAGGCGGCTGCAGCCAAATCAAAGGCTGGACCCGAAGGCATGCTGCCGTAATGGGGTGTAAAGCAAGTCACCCGCGCACCCTTCGCCGCAGCGGCATAGGTGGCACCGAAGGCTTGGCGGCCATCCGCGCCTAGCACTAGAAGATCGGTTCCGCAAGCAAGCGGGCCCGAATGCCGACCCGTGGAAACGTCCTGCAGGGTGCAGTAGCTTGGCTTAACTTCATCCCGAGCCGAAAGCAGGAAAAAGGCCGCACCTTCGCCCGGAATGGCGGTCTCCTGTTGTGTCGCCAAGGGCGCCATGGGTCCAGCCCAGTGCTCGCCGCGCTGGCGCATCCAGAGATAGGCCATGAGATCGGAGAGTTCGTCCACCGCACCAAAAAGCACGCGTTCCACCCGGCCATCCAAGAGCCACTGACGGGCCGTCAGCAGGGCCGAAGGCACGGATAAGTGGAACTGGCTGATGGTGAGATTCGGGCCCGTGGCCCCAATCTGCAGCGAGATGTTAGCCGCCGCGGTGTTGTGCATGGAATTGGCAAAATGAATCGGGGAGGTGCACGCATCACCATCCCGAGAAATGGAATCCATGAGGGCATACGTGGTAGTCGTTGTTGCACCATAGCCCGTGGCGATGACCAAACCCAGGTTGTCATTGCCAGCGGGTTCGAGCCCAGCATCTTCCAATGCGAGCCTTGCGCCCAGGAGCGCCAACTTGCTGAAGGAATCCATGCGACGCAAGGTGCGGGCCTGGACTAATACTTCGAGTGGGGCAAGATCCGCCCGCAGGGCGGCAAGCTCCGTGGCACCATGCCCCGTCGGCACAGCGCGGATGGATGGAGCGACCAAACCCTTTTCCAGAGCCTGGGCAAGCGCCTGGACTCCAGTTCCAAATCCACCAAAGGTGCCAATGCCCTGAATCGTGATGCGCCTCATGCCCTGTCTCCACGACCAAGCACGACCACTGCATTGTTGCCACCAAAGGCCAACGAATTCGAAAGGGCAACGGTGCCCGTGAAGGTCAAAGGCTCCGAAACAGGACACCCGCCGAGCCCTGGATCGGCGGTGACAAAGCCAATGCTGGCCGGGATGCGGCCTTGCTCAAGGCAAGCCACGCAAAAAATGGCCTCGATGGCACCGGCAGCGCCCAAGGTATGCCCCGTATAACCCTTGGTGGATAGGAAGGGCACCCCAGGCAACATCGCGGCCAGCGTGTGGCTTTCGACGCGGTCGTTATCTGGCGTGCCAGTGCCATGGGCGTTAACAAAGGCCACCGAAGACGCTTCCGTGTTGTGACACGCGAGCGCTTCCGCAATGGCTCGCTTCAGGCCGTCGCCATCGGGCTTGGGCGCAGTCTGGTGATAGGCATCGCAGGCCGAACCATACCCGAGCATGAAAGCCCGAGCCTTGCAATTCCGCTCCTGACGACTCTGTTCAGATTCCAGCACCAAGATGCCAGCGCCTTCACCCAAATTCAGCCCCTTGCGCTGCACGTCAAAGGGCTTGCAAGGTGCTTCGTCGCTGATCTTGAGCGAAATGAAACCGTTGTAGGTAATGCGTGAAAGTTCATCGGCCCCGCCCACCACCACCATGTCGCAAATGCCCGCAGCGATCCAAGATGCGCCAAGGCCAATGACATCCGTGCCTGAAGAACAGGCATTCACCACGGTCTGACAGGGGCCCATGAAACCGAATTCCCGAGCAATCACATCGGCGGGATTGCTGTTCAAAATGAGATCCATGGGTGCCAAGTCAGGCTCCTGACCGGCTCGATAGGCCCGACTGAAGCCTTCGTCGTTCATGGTGCTTCCCACGGTGGTGCCCATGCAAACGCCCACCCGCAAGCCGTCCAGCGTTTCTCGATTCAACCCGGCATCAACGATGGCTTCCCGCGCCGCGAATAAAGCCAGGGCGCTGGTGCGGAGCAGTTCTGGCTCTCCCAAAAACTGGGGCACTTCAAACACAGGGAAGGGATAGGGATGCGTGGTGGTGAACCTTACCGGAGGCGCAGGCGCGCGATCTCCCCGGAACATGGCATCCAGGCAGGCAACCACCGAATCGCCCGCGGCACAGATGCAGCCCAGGCCAGTAATGGCGACGGGCTTAGTCTGAGTCATTCCGACAGGCGTTTATCGATATACGCGCTCAGCGTGTTGATCGACGAAAAGGCGGTCTTGCCTTCATCCATGTCCTTGATCTCGAATCCGAAATGTTTCTGGATCACGATCACCAATTCCACGGCATCCAGGGAATCCAGGCCGAGGCCTTCACCAAACAAGGGAGCATCATCGTCAAAGCCGGGGGCGTTGAGTTCGGGAAGATTGAGTTCATCCGCGAGGGCTTTTTTTAACTTGGTTTTTGTATCCATGGGAAGAACTCCGGAATGAATGAGAAGCGGTTGCCGGTGGGCAAAGCTTCACCTACTAGAATCAGGCCTCGAGGGTGGTTGTGTCCACATGTCAAAGTAGTTGAAAAACTGGTAGGGGTACTCGGCAACGAATTCCTCGAGGGAACAGGCGAATTCCCTTGCGTAGGGCACGTAGGCCTCCGCTGCCCTGCCCAGGTTTTCAGGAACGCGAATGACCCGGGCGACTTGGAGTGCATAACTGTCCGGCCCTGATTTGTGGGGGAAGATGACCGCGATGGGCGCCCCCGTGGCGGAGGCAAGTTTGTAGGGACTGAAGGGAACTCGAATGGGACCGCCGAGGAAATCAACGGTGAGCGCACTGCTTTCACCGCCCATGACGCGATCGCCCATGATGCAAAGAACCTCCCCGCCTTTCAGCACTTGCAGCATTTCCAGCATGCCGCCCAGGTACCCAAGCGGGTCGATGATCCGGTAGGGCTGCTCCTGCTCGCCGTGCTCAAAGAAATGGCGATCCACATCCCCTGGTTCGCGGTGGATCAGCATGTTGACAGGAGACTGCAGGTTGCCGAGGCTCGACATGCTCAATTGCCACGAACCGGCATGGGCCGTCACCAGAATCAAGCCACGCCCTTCGGCGATAAGTGAGAGCAAAACATCCCGCCCCGTGAGGCTGCAACGGAGCTTGTCGGGGCCAAGGATTCCCAAGACCGCCCGATCCACGAGTACCTTGCCAAGCTCCAAGCTGAGGCGGTAGGCATCCCATAAACGCTGGATGCCCGTGCGCACTGGGAACCGACGATTGAGGTAGAAGCTCGAACGCTTCCGCACGGAAGGACGAAAAAGGACATACCAAGCCACCGTGAAATACAAAACGAAGTAAGCGCCGCGACGACCGAGTATGCGAATCAGAGTGTAGAAAATCTGGTGCTGGAAGGCAGAGCCCATGCTCCGCGAGGTCCAGGTGCGTGGCGCTTCGGGTCCCCCTGCTCGTTCATTTGGCATGCCTGACCTCATGCCTTTCCTCCACGGAATCCCGCCGTGAAACGTTTTTCTTCAATGCGTTCACTAACTCTTTTCCCCCATGAGGCGGCGGTTAACGCGAATGTAGCGCAGGAAACTCGTCATGCTTTTGAGAAATCTCAGCCAGCTATCCGGCGATTTCCAAAGCATCGTCACGTAGCCCCAGAGCACCTTGGGACGCTTGAAATGCGAGGCGTAGAACTCCTGAAAAAGGACTTCCAGCCGCTCCTTGGTCATGCCCTTGGTTACGAACTGAAAGTTCATGCAGTCCATTTTTTCCCATTGTTCATCAAATTCACCCAGCTCGTGAATGTTGTCGTAAATGGGAGAACCCGGGAAAGGCGTGAACTTGGCCAGATTGAAATCGTCGATGGGCAGCGAAAAAACGTAGGCCATGCTGCGGCGGATGCTCTCTTCGTTTTCGCCTGGCAGGCCCATCATCAGCAGACCCTTGGTGCGAATGCCGGCGTCCTTGATCATACGAATCTTGGTGGCAAGGTGATCCAGATCGGCATTCTGGCGATGCTGGGCGAGCAATTCCTCATCACCCGATTCAATACCCAGGCTCATCATCCAGCAACCGGCCTTCTTCATGCGGGTGAGTAACGGCGCATCGATATGCTCGGCGCGAACGGCGCAGTTGAAGGTCATGCCCAAGGGGTTTTGCAGGATCAGATCGGTGAATTCTTCGACGCGTTTCTTGTTGAAGGTGAATTGATCGTCGTAGAAGTTGATGTGCTGCACACCAAATTTTTCATGCAGGTGGCGAAGGTGCGCGTAGAGGTACTCCGCCGAATTAAAGCGGAAGCTTCTTCGAAACACCGAGCGATCGCAATAGCTGCAGGCATAGGGACAACCGCGGCTGGAGATGCAGCTGGCGTTGGGAACCTTGGGATAGTTAAAGATCGGGAGCATGTAGGAGTTGGGGAAACCCGCCAGCTTCTCGTAGGCAGGAAAGGGCAGGTCATCCAGTTCCAGACCCTTTTCGGGATAGCCCGTGAAACGAGCCTCGCCCGTTTGGCGATCCCGATAGATGATGCCTTTCACTTCGACAGGGGCCTCACCGCCATTGAGCATCAGGTTATGGAGAGTCATTTCGCCTTCACCCACCACGGAATAATCCATGGCGGAATAGTCCGCGAAGAGTTTTTCCTTCAGCGCCGAAACATGGGGCCCGCCAAACACGGTTTGAATATCGGGAAGAACTTCTCGCGCCAACTTCGCGATGCGGATGCCATCCAAAAAACTCGAAGTCGTGCAGCTGAAGCCAATGAAGGCGGGCTTTTCGGATCGCAAATAATCCAGGATGGCCTGATCAGAGTCGGGGATGGCGTAGCAGTCGATGATATCTGCCCGCATCGCGCGCTGTTCCAAATAGGCCGCCATGCTGGCCAGCCCCAAGGGCGGCATGATGTTGGCCACCCGTGAAATATCCTTGGAGGCAGCGTCGGCCTTGTATCCCAGAGGATGGACCAGGAGGATTTTGTTCCGGTTCAGCATGGTGAAGCCTCGGCCTTCAAGTTGAGGGGAGAACAGGGATCTTGGGAAACCGAATGATGGAGTCCCAGAGCAGGCCCTTATAGCCAAAACGCGACATGACCGTTCTCACACGGTGAGAGGTTTCCGGCGGGAAAAATCGATCGCGGCGCCCCTGAAAAGAATTGGAAATCATGGCGTCCATCACGGCTCGATCCACTTGGGGCGAGTGATAAAAAGCGGGCTCGTGCAGCGGAGCATCCTTGGCCAAAACGCCCTCTTGGATTGCTAACGTATGCAAAGGGGTATCGGGCAGGATCCGCAGTCCTGTAAAGGCAAACACCACGGTATTTTCCAGCAGTTCAAGGTTGGCCAAACCTTCTTCGATGGTTTCGAGGGTCTCACCCGGCCCGCCAAACATCACGAAATGCGCGCAGGGGACTCTTTCTGCCACAAAGATACGGTTCACCTCAAGGGCATCAGCGAACTTGAAGCCTTTGCCAATGCCCCGCAGCGTTCGATCACAGGCGGCATCGGTTCCGAGTTCGGCAGCGTACATTCCGGCGCGCTTCATTAGGGATACTTCGTTTCGACCAATGCCTTCGGGGCGCACATAGCAGGCCCAACGAAATGCAGAGTCGCGCCGCAGGATCTCTTCCACAACTTGCAGGTAATGGCCGCCGTCATCGTTGAAGACAGCGTCCGTGAAGAAGAAGGTGTCCACGCCATGCTCTTGTTTGGCTCGCTCCATGTCATCAACCACCGCGCCAGGTTCCCGTAGGCGGTACCGCTTCCCCTCCAGGGAGGGGTAACTGCAGTAGATGCAACCGTGAGCGCAGCCCCGCTTCGATTGCAGATTGATCATTCCGCTCTGTTCCACGTAGTAGCTGACCATATCGGCCGAATAGAGCGGCGATATCATGTCCTGACCCGATATCAGGCCTTGGTTTCGAAGAATCCGAGGCGAAGTTCGGCCCTGCGATAGCTCTTGAATCAGCTCACAAACGAGCCGTTCTCCCTCGCCAACAATTCCGTAATCGGCGCCGGTAAACGCCAATAATTCCTCGGGCAAAATAGAAAAAGCCGGCCCACCGACGATCACCGGCACCGCCCAAACCTCGCGAACCAATTCCACCAGACGCTTGGCCACCACGGGGTAGGCCGTTGCGGTCAGGGAATCACAGTTGTCCAGGTTGCGCAGCGACATGCAGACAAAATCAGGTTCGAAGCCTTTGATCCGATTGCGAAAGACATCCTCGGATTCGCCTTCCATCAGGAAGTCGAATTGATCAACAGTATGGCCAGCACTTGCCAACGCCGACGCCACCACCGCCATCCCCAGGGGGTAGACCGGAAAAGGATCGATGGTGGTGTTCGAGGAAACCAGCAGGATCCGGCTCATTGGCCCGACTGTGGCTTCGCGAATTCACGGCTCTTGCGCGGGTTGTAGCGATAGTAGGTGCCATCTTCCATTTCGCGACGAATCACGTTCTTGAAAAGGTTGCCCATCTTCAACGCATGGCCGCCGTTTGCATAGAAAGTATCCCACGCGTAGTAATACATCTCCTGGAGCTTCTCGGGCGTCATGCGCTTGGGCTGGAATACCACCTTGTCGGCGGAATAGTTTTGCCAGTCACTGCTGAGAAGCCGTCCTTCGCGTTGAAGCTGCGTGCGCACTGGGGAGTGCGGGAAGGGGGTCATGATCGTGAATTCCGCCACATCCAATTCGACTTCCAGCAGGAAATCTACTAAGCGCTTGATGGAATCCTCGTCTTGTTCATCGGTGCCAAGAAGAATGGTGCCTTCAACGCCGATGCCATGATCCTTGAGCCGCTTAATGCGATTGCGGATCACATCCGAGGTATCAAACACGGCCTGATAGACATACCAAGCACCCGCATCGGCGGCCAGTTTGAGCACTTGATCATCATCCAAGATCGGATGGGAAACCCACTTCTTCTTGAGTGGTGCCATGGCCGTGAAGAGTTCGATCAACCACTGCTTATCCTGGGCAAGACTGTTGTCCACGATGAACATGCGATTGTTCTGAATCGATTCCATCTCGGCGATGACTTTATCCACTGGCCGCGGGCGGAAGGACTTGCCCCCCAGAAAACCAGTGCAGCAGGGGAAGCAATCGAAGCGGCAACCCCGCGAAGCATGGACCAGGTCCAGCATTTGGACGCCGCGATAGTTATAGAGATCACGGGCCAGGATTTCCCGGCGGGCGGTGCCCACCAGGTTCATGTCGGGGTGCTCTCCCATGTAGTCGTAGAGCTTCTTCATGCGGCCAGCCTTGAAATCCTCCAGCACACCCTCAAAGCGCCCTTCGGCCTCGCCTAGAAAAACCGAATCCGCATGCAAGGCAACTTCTTCGGAATGCAACATGACGGCAATACCACCGAAAATAACCGGGATGCCTTTCGCACGGTATTCCTTGGCAATGGCAAAGGCCCGAGGAAGCTGGCAGCTGAGCATCACCGAAAGCGCCAGCAAATCGCAGGGCGCATCCGAGTCGTAGGTTTGAAGGTTTTCATCCACGAAGGTCAGTTCAACTTCGGCGGGAATCGTGGCGGCAAAACAAACAGGTCCATGTGGCGGTAAGTAGAATTCCGTCTGGCGGTCGAGTTTGGGCCAGCTCGGATAAATCAACGTCATTTTCATCAGAAACACTCCTCCTACGCAGTCTAGGGATCATATCGAACCCACGGGCATGGGTCACTTGCAATAGAGTCTCATGCCATTGACTGAATACATGTGATCGGCGAACCTTTTATCTTGAAAAGCAGAGCCTCTGGGGGCGTCCAGAAGCCTTGTTTTGAGGAACATTCCTGTGCGGAGTATTCCCTTAATGAATGCTGCGCAAGTTTAGATTTGTGATCTACATTTTACGACCAACCAACCGAGTCCAATTCGACTCGACTCCCTCTTCTCGCTCCATTGCCGCAAACTTCCCATGAAAATCCTGCTCATCAATCCACCGAATTGTGGCCGTAGCATTCCCGAGGAACGCTTTGGGATCACGTCGATCAAGCAGATTTTTCGCGGCGAACCCTTGGCGCTCGAAACCCTGGCGGGGAATCTGGATGGCCATGAAGTAGCCATTCTTGATCTTAAGGTGGAACCCGAGAATCTGGATTCCACCCTGGCGGAGTTTCAACCCGAACTCGTTGGCATCACCGCCGTGACCTGCGAAGCCAACGCGGCCTGCCGCATCGCCCGGGCAGTGAAAGCAACGACCTCCGCAAAAACGGTGGTCGGTGGCATCCATGCCAGCAGTGATCCGGAATTTTTCAATCGTCCCGAAATCGATTACATAATCATCGGAATCGGCAAGGCGAGTTTCCGCGAACTAGTCAACGAACTGGAACTCGGCAAGGAAGCCTGTCTACCGGGTGTCGCCAGGACCTGCCCCGGCCAGGCTCTGACGTTTACACCTCGCAAATTCAGCAGCCTGGATCTGGTGGAAGATAAACCTCCACGTTACGACTTGGTCAGCAGGAATCGCGGCCACTACACCCTGCTGGGCCTGCCGCTGGGTTTCGTCACTTCGGCCTTCGGCTGTCCCTTCGATTGCAATTTCTGCTGCATAACCAATCAATCCGGCGGCAAATATTTAGCCTGTTCGATTCAATCCGTGATCCGCGATATCGGCCTTCTGGGCGAAGTCCCCTTCATTCGCATGGTGGATGCCAACACCTTTGGTAATCCGGAACATGCGCGGCAGCTTTGCCGGGGACTCCAAGCCGCAGGCATCAAGAAGGATTTTTTCGGAGATGTGCGTTCCGATACCGTGGTGCGGTATCCGGAGTTGATGCAGGAATGGCGCGATGCCGGTTTGCGCACGGTGGTCATCGGATTCGAAGAAATCACCGACGCTGGGCTGTCCGCCATGAACAAGGCCAACGGCGTGGCGGAAAATCGCGAGGCCATCAAAATCCTGCGCGCCATGGGCATCACCATCGTGGGTGACTTCATTGTCTCTCCCGATTACGACCATGCCGATTTCGATAATCTTCTGGCCTTCATCTCAGAAAATCCCATCGACCTGCCGATCTTCACGGTCATGACCCCGCTACCGGGCACTGCGCTGCACCGAGCCCTGAAAGCCCAGATCACCAACCACGATCTCGACTACTACACCCTGTCCAATGCTGTGCTCCCCACGCGGCTCGAGGAAGGCGAGTTCTATCGGCGGTATGCTGAACTGTTCCGCTTGACCCACCCCAAAGCCAAGATCTGAACGAGGTTCCTGCTTCATGGATGTTTACATCACCGATATTGCCGCCTACCTGCCCAATGGCCCCGTTTCCAACGATCAGATGGAAGAACTCCTAGGCATGGTCAATCAGGTGCCCTCGCGCACCCGAAAACTGATCCTGCGCAATAACAAGATCACCACCCGCTACTACGCCATCGACCCCGCCACGGGGAAAAGCACTCACACCAACGCACAACTCGCCGCCGAAGCGGTGCGACGGCTAAAGCCCTACGAAGGTTTCACCCCGGCGGATATTGAATGCCTGGCCTGCGGCACGACCCAGGCCGACCAACTCATGCCCGGCCACGCCTCCATGGTGCAAGGTGAACTGGCCGCCGCACCCTGCGAAATCGTCAGCACAGCAGGTATCTGTATCGCCGGAATGACCGCCCTCAAATACGCCGCCATGAATGTAGCCCTGGGCCAATGCGCCAACGCCGTGGCCACCGGCTCCGAGCAATCCAGTTCCTTCATGCGGTCCCGCATGGCGGGCACCATCAGCCCCGAAACCATTGACCAGTTTGAAGCCCAGCCGCACTTGGCCTTTTCCGCCGACCTGTTGCGCTGGATGCTGTCGGACGGCGCCGGCGCCGCGTTCCTGGCCCCGGCTCCCATTCCCGGCAAGCGTGCCTTCAAGGTGGAATGGATCGATATCCATTCCTTTGCCAACGAGCTGGAAGCCTGCATGTATGCGGGCGCTGTGAAGAACCCCGATGGCACCCTTACGGGCTGGCGTGAATTTGAAACCACCGACGAGATGATGGCCCAACGCGCCCTGCTCGTGAAACAAGACGTGAAGCTGCTGCACAAGGAAATCGTCGCCACCACCGCCGATCGCGCCGTTCCCCGAATGCTGGCCAAGCGCGGACTCAAGGCCGAAGATGTCGATATCTTCGTCGCCCACTATTCTTCGGATTATTTCCGCCTACCGATCTACGAAGGTCTGCGCGACATCGGCTTTCACATCCCGCTCGAGAAGTGGTTCACCAACCTGCCCGACAAGGGCAATACCGGCAGTGCTTCGGTATTCATCATTCTCGAAGAATTGCTGCGCTCCGACCGCATCAAGCCCGGCGACAAGGTGCTCTGCTACGTCCCAGAGAGCGGCCGTTTTTCGATCTGCTACGCACTGCTGACGGTGGTTTAAGGTGGATGACGCGGAAGTCCCCCAGGAGGACAACGTCATCTTCAAGGGCCTTCGCAAGGCGGTCTACGCGCGGGGTGTGGATGGCAAGGTGAGGCCTGTGCCTTCCACGGGCTGGCAGGTCGAGGAAATTGTCACCCGCCAGGCTTTGGATCTGTTGGCCACCCAAGCCGAAGAAGCACGCCAGAGAGCGCTTCGCGGCGAAGCCTCGCCTTTGGAGTTTCATATGTGCTGCGCCCGCATGGACCTGGCCCTGCTCTCCCAATGCACCGGTATTTGGCAATGGCGCGTGCGCCGCCATTTCCGTCCCGAAGTCTTCGCCAAACTTTCTGACCAGGTTCTCGGTCGCTATTCCGAGGCCACGGGTGTGCCGGTGGAAAAACTACGGAACGTTGAACCATGATGACTTTTCAGCACCGCCACGCCTCCCATTGCGAGAGCGGCGTGATGGCCGCCCTGGTCACCCACGCGGGGCTGCCTCTTTCCGAGCCCATGGCCTTCGGCCTCGCCTCCGCTCTTTCCTTTGCGTATATCCCGCTAGTCAAAGTTGGCGGATTCCCCCTGGTGGCCTACCGGGCCCTACCCCACGCCATCACCAAGGGCTTGCGCGGAGCCCTCAGCCTGCGCATGGCGGTCGAAACCTTTCGCAGCGTCGGCCAAGGCGCGGCTCGACTGGATGCACTGGTGGCCCAAGGACAACTGGTAGCGCTCCAGACCTCGGCCTTTTGGCTGCCCTACTTTCCCGAGGATCTGCGCTTTCACTTCAACGTGCACAACCTGATCGTTTTCGGGCGCGAGGGTGACGACTTTCTGATTTCCGATCCTGTGTTTGAAGAAACCGTGCGCTGCCCCAAAGCCGATCTCACCAAGGCCCGCTTCGCCAAGGGATTAATGGCTCCCAAGGGGCGCATCTACTACACGCAGTCAGCTGTCCAGGCACCGCATTGGGAAAAGATTATTCCCGCCGCCATCCGCAAGACCTGCCGCACCATGCTGGCGCCCGTGTTCTTCGCAGGCGTCAAAGGCATTCGCTCCCTGGCCCGAGCGATAGAAAAACTCGATGCCGAACAGGCCCCTCGCTTCCTGGGTCATATGGTGCGCATGCAGGAAGAGATCGGTACCGGTGGTGGCGGCTTCCGCTTCATCTACGCCGCCTTCTTGCAGGAGGCCGCCCAACTCCTGCAGCTTCCCATTCTCGAAACCAAAGCCGATGAACTCGTAACCATCGGTGACGAATGGCGCGAAATTGCCCTGGCCGCCGCCATGATGATTCGCGGGCGGCAGCCCATGGAACCCAAGCGCATCGCCACCTTGCTGCGAGCCCAAGCCGACCGCGAAGAAGCCTTTTTCCGCAGTCTGCGAGCCCTGGTATGAGCCACCATTTGGCAGTCGATTTTGTCCCACCGATGACCGCCATCGGTTCAATTTCCTGCCAACAAACGTCGATCGCTTTTTATCCTTTTTTATCGGTGTCCATCGGTGTTCATCGGTGGCAAAAATTTCTTTTCTTTTTGCAGACGATGCTTCACGACAAGACCGGAACAGAAAACCCAACGCCTGGATGTAGGCTAGAGAAAAACATAATTGCCACCGATGAACACCGATGGACACCGATAAAAGAAAAAAATTCCAAAAAATCATTGCTGGATTTCGGTCTTCCTTTTGGCTTAGGTATGACTTCGTTGACCGGTCTGTAACCCCATGTTGCGCTTTGAGGACATCCACTTTCAGTATCCCGGCGCCACTCAGCCCGCCTTGGAGGGTGTGAGTTTCGGTGTTCCGAAGGGCCAATCCCTGGGCCTGCTGGGGCCGAACGGCGCGGGAAAAACCACCTTGATTTCCATTGCCACGGGTTTGCTTCCTGAGCAGCGCGGCCTCATCACCTTTGAGGGAGAGTCCCTGGCCGACCTGCGCCAGCAAGCTCCCGATCGAGTGGCCCTGGTCCCCCAGGACAACGCCTTTTACCCGATGCTCACGGTCAGGGAAAACTTGCGCTTTTTCGCGCAAGTCCAAGGCATCGACGGCACGCGCCTGCGGGAGCGGGAAGCCTTTGTGTTGGCCTTCACGCAATTGGAAAATTTCACCCAGCGTCGCGCCAGTGAGCTCTCGGGTGGACTCAAGCGGCGGCTCAATTTGGCCGTCGGACTTTTAGCCGATCCTGAGATTCTGCTGTTGGACGAACCCACCGTGGGTGTGGATCCTCAATCCCGGCATTTCCTGCTGGAAGCCATTCGCAATCTTCAACTGGAAGGCCGCACCATCATCTACACCAGCCATTACATGGAGGAAATCGAATCCATCTGTGGCCACGTGGCGATCCTGGATCTGGGTCGCGTGTTGGTGGCGGGGACCTTGGCCGATGTCTTGGCTTCCGCTCCGCCGGTCTTTTCGCTTCGCACCAAGCAAGCCCTGCCAACGGCCTTGGCGGAAGCATGGACCCAGCGATTTGGGTGCGAGGCTCTGACGGGCCTGCGGTACCGCCTCCCCGGCGTACAGATGCAGGATGTGACAGCCGTGGTGGCCGAAGCGCAGGCGGCCGAGGTCGAACTCGATGCGTGGTCGTGGGGCCAGCAACATCTGGACGATGTCTTCATGCAGTTGACCCATCATGCGCTGAGGGACGAATGATTCCGTTTTCCGCTCCGGAAAAGAATGAGCGCCGAGATAGCTCTGGCCCTAAAGGTTGCGCGCCATGAATCGGACTGTGCTCAGTGCTCTATGGCGCAAGGAGTGGCGAGTCCTTTCTCGGGATCGCTTCGGGCTGGCGACACTCTTTGTGATGCCTGCAGTGTTCATCTTGATCATGTCGCTGGCTCTGCGCGACACGCTGAAACCAGGTGGTACCGGGCCTCAGTTGCGTTATGCGGTGGTGGATCTGGATGATTCCGTGGCCAGTCGCGAGGCGGTGGAGCTGCTGGCTTCTCAGAGTTTCATTCCGGATGCGCAGATCACCACGGAAGTTGCCGCCCATTCTGCCATCACGAATGGTCATCTG
>JAIFMW010000196.1:0-7230 GCA_020048105.1 Deltaproteobacteria bacterium
AATGGAATGGCATCAAAGGCAATAAAATTCAGGTCGGGCAGAATCTGCGTCTTCACCGTCGGTGATGGTCATCCGTTTTTTTTGCTTGATCTGCTCTTGGAGCCGTGCGAGACTAGTGTTTCTGGGGCTATAGCTCAGCTGGGAGAGCGCTTGCATGGCATGCAAGAGGTCAACGGTTCGATCCCGTTTAGCTCCACCAAAATCGGCCGCCTTCGGGCGGCCGATTTCTTATCCCGGGAACTGCCTGCTGAAAGCCGACCATGCTTGCGAGTCTAAACCACGCCAACCTGCGTTTTGGCCCTCAAGAAGTACTCAAGGATGTTTCTTGGGCGTTGCAGGAAGATGAGTGCTGGGGCGTCATCGGACGGAATGGCGCGGGCAAGAGCACGCTCTTTAAGGTGCTTTTAGCGCAATTGGAACTGGATGGTGGCACCGTGGTGCGCCCCACCAAGGAGCGCGGCATTCGCATGGGCCATTACGCCCAGGACCTAGAACCTGAAACCGATGGCGGTGTGCTGGAAGAAACGCTCGCCGCCTTTGGTGATGTAAATTCTTTACAGCGCTCCATTCATGATCTCGAACATCGCATGTCAGAACCCAGCAGTGACCTGGATTTGGTGATGCAGCAGTACCAGTTGGCCACCGAAGCCTTCGAGCGATTGGATGGGTTTACCATCCGCGCCAGGGCTGAAAGTATTTTGTTTGCCTTGGGGTTTGCCCCCGACATGCTCGAGAAGAACATCCACGAATTGAGTGGTGGCCAGAAGAGCCGCGTGATGCTGGCCAAGGCCATTCTCCAAGGGCAGGATCTGCTGCTATTGGATGAGCCGACCAACCATTTGGATCTACCGAGCCTTCGGTGGCTCGAAGGGTTTTTGAGCGATACCACTTCAACGGTCGCGGTAATCAGTCACGATCGCTATTTTCTGGATAGCGTAGCCACCAGCATTTTGGAAATCGAAGCTGGGCGCTCGCGGATCTTCGAAGGGAACTACACCGAGTTCATGGAGAAAAAGGAACAAGAACTCGAAATCGCCGAGAAACATTTCGACCAGCAACAGGGCTACATTCGCAAACAAGAAGAATACATTCGGCGCAACATCGCCGGACAGAACACCAAGCAAGCCCGGGGGCGCCGCACGCATCTTCAAAAAATGCAGCGCATGGAAAAACCCCTACGTGATCGACGAAAGGTTAAGTTCAGCTTTCAGGAAACCCAGCGAAGTGGGGATACGGCACTGGTGCTCGACAATGTGAGCGTTGGTTGGGATGGGATACCGCTCTTTGCCCCCTTGGAGCATCTCCAGGTCAAACGAGGCCAGAAGCTTGCCATCGTTGGGTTCAACGGTACGGGTAAGTCCACCCTGCTGAAGGCCATTGCGGAAGAGATTCCGTTCATCGCAGGCAATTGCCGGTTAGGCAGCCAGGTGAAGCTGGGCTATTTCGATCAGCATCACCGTAATCTGGACCCCCGCAATACGATCTATCAGCAGATCCAGGGCGTGATTCCCATGGCGCTCAAGCAAGACGTTCTGGGATTTCTGGCCAAATTTCAATTTCGCGGCGATGACGTCGACAAGCCGGTTACGGTGCTCAGTGGCGGTGAACGCGCGCGTCTTTCCATCGCCACCTTGATTCGCGAAGGCGTCAACCTGTTGCTACTGGATGAGCCCACCAACCACATGGATATTCATTCCATGGAGGCCATGGAGGACACGATCCTGAGCTTCAGTGGAGCAGTCGTGCTGGTTACCCATGATCGGTATTTGCTAGGCCGTGTGTCCGATTCGTTGCTGCGCATTCATGAAGGCAAAGCCGAATTTCGCGAAGGTAGCTACGAGGATCACCAAGCGTGGGTGGATCTCGACCTGGGCCAGGAGCCTAGCGATGACCTGGAAGATGAAAAAAATAAGCCCAAGGTAAAAGGGAAGGAGCCTGCAAAAAACCGGGAGCTTCCAAAGCCAAACCCACCCTCTGTTCGCCCACCTGCCATCGACAAAGATCGACAACGCACCCTGAAACGGCTGGAGCGCCTCGTCTCTGAAGCCGAGGCTAGAGTTTCCGAATTGGAGGGCGAGGCTACCAATCTCAATCGCGAATTGGTGACGGCCGATCCTGCGGACTGGAAAAGCTTTCAAGAAAAAACCGATGCCCTAAAGGCGATCGAAATGGATCTTGCCTACGCACTGTCTGAATGGGAAGAGAGGCAGCGCGCCTTAGAGGAAGCCCAAATTTAGTTCGGTGGTCAATTTGACCGAAACCATGGTCGCCCATCGCTGGGCATCTCGCACATACTTGGACTCCATGGTCTTCTTTCGCCGCCATCCAGCCTTTTGCTCCATCGCCGCAGGGTTGATGTGGATTTTTTTGGTCGGTTTTCTGGATGTTCAGACGGGTATTCAGCTCAAGCTAGGGCCTTTCTATCTATTACCAGTGCTGCTTGTCGCTTGGCATGGTGGCCTATGGCAGGGAGTCTTTGCGGCCTTAGTGGCCGCCAGTGCTTGGCGAGGAATCGAGGTGATTTGGAGCTCCAATCCGCGCCCGGGCTCAGTCTTGTTTTGGGATGCCTTCATTCACCTGTTGTCTTTTGTCGCGGTGTCCCTATTTATTTCCTGGGCAAACTCGTTGGTCAAGCGAGAGCGCGCCCTGGTTCATGATCTTTCGGCGCTACTCGCCGATGTGAAGGAGCTGCAGGGCCTTTTGCCGATGTGTGCGTGGTGCAAGAAAGTTCGCGATGACCAGGGTTATTGGCAACAACTCGAAATGTATATAAAGACCCATTCCAAAGCCGATTGGACGCACGGCATCTGTCCGGATTGCGTGAAGCAGATGATGAAAGAAGAGGATGACTTTTTGCCTGATGAGTCCACTCAAACGCAAATTTAGTAGTTTCTTTTTGAGGTGAAGTCATGGAAAAGTCCCACGGGTTCAAGGATCTAGGTCGGTTGGTTTTTTTCTTTAGCGAGAATCGAACGAGCCTTGCAGGTGTTGTTCTTACAACGGCCTCCGCAGTCACTCTGGCGTGGTTCTGGATTCTTGAACTGACTAGCCCTCATCCCGTTCATCCCTACACGGGGATTCTATTTTTCTTGGTTTTGCCCGGAGTCTTCGCCATGGGCTTGGCTCTGGTTCCACTGGGCATGTGGTTGCGTCGTCGGAAATTGAGGAAAACAGGCGGAGTGCCAACGGAATTCCCCCAGATTGATCTCAGTTCCTCCACGATTCGGAAAGGGCTCTTCATTGTTCTGGGCGCCACGGCCTTGAACATTATTCTCCTTGGAACGGCCTCCTTCAAAGGCGTGGAATATATGGATTCCACCCAGTTCTGCTCGAGTTACCTGTACGCAATGCCACATCGGGCCAGGTGCGGGCTGGTTCGTGAAGTCGAAACTATCCGGCACTCGCCAACTCCTGGCGGTTTCCTTTAAAACCTATTCGCGTCCGATTCCTAGCCCTGTCGCGCACCTTCGCCCCGCGCGTGAAACCTGTGAGCAATGCCATTGGCCGCAGAAATTCCACGGCGACAAAATGGTTGTGCGCACCAAGTTTGCCGAGGATGAAGCCAATACTCCCTCAAGCACCGTTTTGCTGCTGAAGATTGGTGGACGCACTTGGCAGGGCCAAGCTGGCATTCATGGCCGGCATTTGGATGACGGTGAGCGCATCACCTACGTTGCTGCAGATGCCCGCCGTCAGAACATCGCCAAGGTCACCTACAAGGACGACAAGGGGCAGTTGGTGGAGTATTTCTCGGACGACAATAAACTCACGCCCGAGGAGCTGACCAAGCTACCCAGCCGCGCCATGGATTGCGTGGATTGCCATAACCGGCCTGCGCATACCTTCGAGATGCCGAGCCCCGCTCTCGACAAGGCCATCAATAGCCAGAACATTAGCCGCGAACTACCCTTCATCAAGAAGAAGGCCATGGAAGTGCTCAAGGTGGACTATCCGGATCAAGCCACGGCTGCCATTCAAATTTCGACAGCCCTCGAGGCTTTCTACCGCACCAGCTACCCCGAAATCTATAGCCAGAAAAAGCCGCAGATCGATGCGGCTGCGGCGGCCATTAAAGAAATTTATCTGCGCAACGTTTTCCCGCAGATGAAGATCACCTGGGGCACCTATCCGAATCATATCGGCCACCAAAGTTCCCCTGGCTGCTTCCGCTGTCATGACGGCATGCACAACTCCAAGGATGGGAAAACGATCAGCGCCGATTGTGATACCTGCCATGCCGTGCTGGCCCAGGATGAGAAAGATCCCAAGATCTTGAAGGACTTGCAGATCAAATAGCGCGGTTCAACCCCAGCTTACGGCACGGAGACTGAGGTTTCCGTGCTGCCAGCCTGTGTAAACCGGCAAGCAGGGGCTGTGTTCGGCTGCACCTAATGCCAGGTAGAGTGGGTCGAAATGTTCGGAACTTGGCACGGCATCCCGGAATCGTGGGGCCCGCACGGGGGCCTGAAGGAGTGCTTCTAGATCGCCGTCCAGCAACCTTCCCGTGGTCCAGTTGTCGAATCGAAGCGCCCACTCTTCTGGGTCTGGATGGCTGTTCATGGCTAGCCGGCGGAGATTATGCACCATGCCACCGCTGCACAAAATTAGCACCCCTTCCTCTCTGAGTGGGGCCAGGGCTCGACCCGCTTCCACAAGCAAATCCGCCGTGCGAGGGCGTGGCAAAGAGAGTTGAACCACAGGAACTTTTGCTTCCGGAAACAAGGTGCGCAGGGGAATCCAGGCGCCATGATCCAAGGGGCGAGATGGCTCCAGCCGCACATTCAGCCCTGTCTGGCTCAGCAGATTGCCCACCTTGGCGGCCAGTTTGGGATCGCCAGGAGCCGGGTAATCCAGTGCGTAGAGCTCTTTGGCAAAGCCCGAAAAATCGTGACGGACACCAGGGCGAGGGGAATTCGTCAGGGTGAAGTCGTTGGCCGTTTCCCAATGGGCAGAGATCACGAGCACGCTTCGGGTTCCGGGGTGGTCCGCAATCCAGGCACGCAGGGCCGAATGCCACGGGCCATTTTCCAGTGCCAACATGGGCGAGCCATGACCAAGAAACAAAACTGGAGAATGAAGGACTTCCCCCTTAGCCATGATGCCTTCCCCTCCGCACTAAGCCATTGCTGCAAAAGCACTTGATCGTTGCCATGATTGACCTGTGCCGAGGGTCGCAACCATATAACCACACCCCTGCCGAATTTTTACACTCGAAAAAATGTTCTGGAGATTTTATGCGTTTCCCGATCTTTCAGATCGATGCCTTCGCCAGCCGCCCCTTTACCGGCAACCCAGCAGCGGTCGCCGTATTAAAAAACTGGCTACCCGACCACGTGATGCAGGCCATCGCCATTGAAAACAACCTCGCGGAAACCGCCTTCATCCTAAAAGGGCAGGATTCCTGGGAAATTCGGTGGTTCACGCCCGAGTTGGAAATCGATCTCTGCGGCCACGCAACCTTGGCCAGCGCCTTCGTTGTTTTCAATGAACTCGGATTCTTGGGCGATTCGCTCCGATTTAAATCCATGAGTGGAATGCTTCAGGTGAATCGCAAGGGTAGTGATCTGGTGCTGGACTTCCCGAGTCGCCCGCCAGTTTCCTGCGCTACCCCGGCAGGGTTACTGGAGGCCCTTGGTCTATCTTTACGTCCCGTTTCAAAGGCCCGTGATCATTTCGTGGTGCTGGGTTCCGAAGCCGAACTCGCCCTCTTGAAACCCGATTTCAAGGCCCTGGATAAAGTAGATTGCTTCAGCGTGATCGTTACAGCTCCCGGTGATTCGGTGGATTTTGTGTCCCGTTTCTTCACACCCCTAGCGGGCATTCCGGAAGACCCCGTAACAGGGAGTGCTCATTGCACCTTGATTCCCTATTGGGCTGAGCGACTCGGGAAGATGCAAATGACTGCCCGGCAGATTTCGCGGCGAGGTGGGGATCTTGCCTGTGAACTCAAAGGTGATCGGGTGGCTATCGGTGGACAAGCATTCAAGGTCATGCACGGCGAATTCGTTCTGCCGGATTGATGGAAGGCTCCGGCCCCGCCATTCTAAAGATTCGGAGGAAGCATGAGCCTTTTGCTCGCCGTTGATGTCGGCAACACCAACATCGTCTTGGGTGTCTTTGATCTCTCGAAGGGGCCGGAGGCCCCACTGATTCATTCCTGGCGCCTAGCCACTAGTCGCGAACGCACGGTGGATGAATATGGCCTTTCCAGCTTTGCATTGCTGCGCCACTGCGGCCTAGAGCCTGAACACATCAAGCACGTAGTGGTATCGAGCGTGGTGCCGCCCATGCATCCGGTGTTGGATGCTTGGATCAAGGTCTACTTTCATGCAGAGGCCCTTTGGATTGAACCGGGAATTAAAACGGGATTAAAGCTGCTCATCGATAACCCGTCCGAGTTGGGTGCCGATCGCATCGTTAATGCCGTGGCCGGTTTAGAGCGCTACGGTGCGCCCCTCATTGCCGTGGATTTCGGCACAGCTACCACCTTCGATATCGTGAACGTCAAGCGAGAATACCTGGGTGGCATCATCCTGCCCGGTCTTAAGATTGCCGCCGAAGCCCTGTTTCAGAGGGCCTCGCGCCTCCCCCGCGTGGAGATTGCCGAACCCGAGCGCTTGGTGGGCCGCAATACCGTTCAAGCCATGCAATCGGGTCTCTTTTACGGGTACGTAGGGCAGGTGGATGGCATCCTCGAACGCCTGCTGGTTGAATTTCCTGATTGCCCCGTGGTCGCCACCGGCGGCTTGGCCAAAGTCATCGCGCCCGCCAGTCGTTTCATCCAGAACGTCGAACCGGATTTGACACTGGAAGGGCTGCGGATTTTGTGGATGAAGAACCGGAAATAGACCTTGAAGCTCCCATGACCCTGATCCATTTTGCCCTCCTGGATTCCACGCAATCCTTCCTAGTCCGTCATCCGGAACTGGGTTTCTTCGGCGTGTTGGCAGACGAACAAACCGCGGGCCGGGGCAGGGGCGAGAATCGCTGGGAAAGTGCGCCGGGAGCAGGTCTCTGGTTTTCGGCGGCGCTGCCCATTCAGAAGGTGCCGCCCGGATTGGTGCTGCAACGCGCCATGGCTGCAGTGGTCGAAGTGCTCGATCCCTGTGGCCTGAACCTAGGGTTAAAGTGGCCCAACGATCTGGTGGCCTGGAAAACAGGCCAGTTGGTAAAGCTGGGTGGCATCATCGGCGAGTTCAAGGGAGATCGAATGATTCTGGGCCTGGGGCT
>JAIFMW010000196.1:7267-8506 GCA_020048105.1 Deltaproteobacteria bacterium
GTCCTTGCGCAATCCATTCTTGAAGCCTGGCAAGACCTGACTATCCTTCGGGAACCCGGTTTCTGGTGGCCTCAAAAGGGCGATGCCCTGCAATGGGAAGATGGCTCCGGCATCTGCGCAGGATGGTTGGAAGACGGCCAACTGGCCGTGGAGGCACCGAATGGGTTCAGGAGCCTTTGTCAGGGCGATATCTCAGGGCTTTGCACGAAATAATGGGGTTTTGTGTTTCGCGTTCAGCCTTGCTGGGCACCAACCCCTTCCGCCTTGTATAAGTCGAGTTCCTCGAACCTGCTTGGGAAGCTTCGAGAGTCATGCGAAGCTAAATGAAGAAGCAACTTGTCCCCCCTGAATTTTTTGAGGAATCCATGGACCCCATCGATCCCAAGCCGCGCTTTCCTTCTAGCTTCTGGAGCGCCAACGTCACGGAACTCTTCGAGCGAGCTGCCTACTATGCCATGGCCAGTTTTGTGGTCATCTACCTAGGCCAGCTGGGTTTCGGAGACTATTGGCCCAGCTTTATCAACTCCAGCGTGCTTTGGTCCTTGGTGTATTTCCTGCCCCTGCTTTCGGGTACCATCGCCGACCAAATTGGCTTCAAACGCGCCCTTCTCATCGCGTTTGCGACCCTGGCCTGCGGGTATTTCTTAATGGGGTATCCCGTTTGGTTTGGCGGAGCCAGCCTTACAGAAGCTGTTTCGCCGGTGGTCACCGTCGGTATTTCCGTGGTGATCCCCATTTCCATGGCCGTTCTTTTGATTGGCATTGGTGGATCCTTCGTTAAGCCCTGCATCGCGGGCACCGTTCAGAAAACGGCTGGGGCGCGGAAAACGCTGGGTTTTGCCATCTTCTACATGATCATCAATGTCGGCAGCTTGGTCGGGCGGTTCATTTCTTTTAAGGTTCGCAAGACTCCCGGTTTCGATCTGAGCATCATCTTCGCGGTCAGTGTGGTCGCCTCCCTGATCGCCTTCTGCATGGTGTTGTTCTTCTACAAAGATCCTGATATCGAAATGGGGATCACGGAGAAGAAGCCTTCGAAATCGATCCGCGAAATTCTTTGGGGAATGATCAAGGTCCTCGGCAACGCCCGTTTTGTGATGTTCCTGGTGGTGAGCAGCGGGTTCTACTTCATCTACAACCAGGTCTACAACCTGCTGCCCCTCTACACGAAGAAAACAGTCGAGCTCTCACCGGCAATGGATCTTTATACGGCGGCGAATCCCTTTGTGATCGTGACCT
>JAIFMW010000246.1 GCA_020048105.1 Deltaproteobacteria bacterium
GGCTTGTTCGCACCAGAAACATGCCGGCCTCTTTGCCGATGGCCTTAAACTATGCCCTATTTCGTCGTGTAGGGCCCAGCATCGCTGGGTGGGCAGATCAACCCGGACGCTCAAC
This sequence comes from Deltaproteobacteria bacterium, assembly GCA_020048105.1. Lineage (GTDB taxonomy): Bacteria > Acidobacteriota > Holophagae > Holophagales > Holophagaceae > JAYREN01. Next base: position 116 of record JAIFMW010000246.1, read on the forward strand.
CCGGACGCTACCTCTTCCAGTCACCTCCACCACCGCAACGCGCAGCATCGGTAACGCCGTTCAACTCCAATCGTTAGACGCCTTCGCGAGTTTTCAATGCCCCTTATTCGGAAAGCCAAAACACCAGATGCAGGGCAACTTACCAAGTTGGCCGAGGGTACCTTTAGAGACACGTTCGAAGCGATGAACACTCCCGAAAATATGAACCTGCACTGTGAAACTCATTACTCTGAGGAAATCCAAGCGCGAGAGATTCTTGATCCCGAAATGACGACCTTGGTATGTGAGCAGCAGGAAGAACTCATCGGATATGCCCAATTGCGCTGCGGAGAACCACCCCCCTGTGTACATGCAACAAGACCTTTCGAGATCCTTCGCCTATACGTTGCGAGGGAATGGCATGGCAAAGGAATCGCCCAAGGCCTCATGGCTGAATCCATCGCCTTAGCAGAAGCTCAAGGTTCTGATCAGATCTGGCTCGGCGTTTGGGAGCGCAACCCTCGCGCCATCAGTTTTTATAAGAAATTTGGATTTGTCGAAGTAGGTGATCATGTCTTTCCACTTGGCACTGATCCTCAGCGCGACATCATCATGGTTTGCCCAAACAAACTCAGCCAACCTGGCGCCCAACCAATCGTTCAACGTGGGCGCAACCTCTTCGAGCCGCTTCCACCACCGCATCGCGCCGCATCGGTAGCGCCGGTTAAGTCCAATCGTTAGGCGCCCATATGATAAATCTCGCAAAACCGATTCTGATCGCAACGATCTGCCTTTCCTTCGGAGTCGCACAGTCAGTGCCAGGAACTGACGCCTCCAAGTTTTATACGCCAAAGGAAGCAATTGAGTCGGCGATCAAAGAACAACTTGGTGTTTTGGGAACTTACAAATTTGAAGTAAAAAACGCCAGCGTGGTCAAAGGTGTCTTATTTTTAAATTCTGAACCAAATTATCAGGACCCAAAGTGCCTAACCGTCCGCTGCGATGAGACAGCAACACGCATGCTAACCATTAAATTCGGTGGTTCCCCTGTGCTATTTCTTAAGGGCAAATGCCTCCTCACAACCGGACGCCCTGTTCGAGTAGCGATCGCCCTTGTCGAAAACGGAGAAGCAACAAATCTTGGGTATTATCAAACCCATATCCGAATCAGTAATCCAGAAATGCTGTCTTTATGCACTCAATAACCCAAGTCCAAGCTTGGCTCGCCTAGCCCTCTGCTCAACCCGGGCGCAACCTCTGCGATTTGATTCCATCAATCACCGCACTGCTCAGGTAGCGCCGATCAACTCCAATCCTTGGGCCGTTCAACATCACACACGGGGAAACTATGGAATTTGCTAGTCGTCGCTCTGTTCAGTTTTGGGCATGCCTTAATGCAATGGTCTGGGGCATTTTGTTTGCGGTTTCTTTCTTTGACTCTTTGCCAATTTGGAGAGTCACCCTCAAGGGCCTTTCTTTTATAATTTTTAGTGGTCTGGCGATCAGGACATTTATATTTCAACCCGACAACAAATCGGCCTAACCCCGCAATCACCCCAGACGGGACCTTTGCGCATCGGCTTCATCAACCACCGCGCTGCTTCGGCAGCACCGATTAGCTCTAAGCGTTAGGCGGTCTCCTGTTTAAACCAAAAAACACTCCACTCAACAATGCGATCGCTGGCGCTCTGGCGGTTCCCATCGGGGAAATTCTCTACGCTCTAACGGTGGGTCGGTTCCGCCAAATCGACTGGTTAAAGGTGGCTATCGGCATGGTCATCGTTGGCCTGTTCGTCGGCTTACTTCAAACTTTTGCCGCTCGAAATGGCGCTAATACCAACGACCCCACTTAGCCAATCGTTAGGCTCAGTACGATTTCATTCTCGATGAAGGCAACGAATGTCCGACTCAAAAATCACTACGATAAAAAGCATGCTCAGGGGCTATTTGATTGGCATTCCGATCGGCGTGGCGATGGGTATTGCGTTAGGCTTCGCATTGAAAAATAAGTTTTTAGGCATTGCACTGGGCGTTTCGTTTGCTGCGAGCTTCGGAACCATGTTCGGCGCTGTTTTTTTGACTCTGAGAAAAAAATAATCTCCCACAACCGCGCCGGGGTCGGCGAGATCCATCCCGCCTATCCCGGAATTCTGTTCTGATTTTTTGAACGGAATTTGGCTCTACAGATTCCTTCGAGTTCAACCTTGGATCGCGCCGGTCTGGTTGGCCGCCAACGCTTGGGCCAAAGCATCCCGCAGCTGCTGGAGGCCAAAGGGTTTCCCAAGGAAGGCCTGGGGATGATCCGGGTGATCGCCCGAGAGGACTCTGGCCTCGTCGTAACCGCTGGCCAAAATCACGGGCAGGTCGGTATCGAGTTCGCGCAGCGCCGCCAGCGTGGCCCAGCCATCCTTGCGCGGCATGGCCAGATCAGTGATAACACACCGAATATCGGCTCGGTGTTGCTCGAATATCTCAAGGGCCTCGACGCCGTCTTTCGCCGTAAGCAGGCTAAAGCCCAGCATCTCGATCATGGCGCCAGTGGCCGTCAACAGTAATTCGTCATCGTCCACGAGCAGGATCGTGCCTCCACCTTCAAAGGCCGAGGCCTGTACCCCCATTTCAGGCAAACGCGGCATGGCTTCATTGCACACCGGAAAAAAGACCCGAAAGACACTGTACTGACCAGGTTCACTCTCGATCGTCACCACACCACCGTGCGAATGAACAATGCCCATAACCACCGGCAACCCCAATCCTCGGCCAATAAATTTGGTGGTGTAGAAGGGATCGAACACCTTTTCGATTTCGGCCTCGGCCAAGCCGCAGCCGGTGTCTTCAACGGCAAGGCAGACATAGTCGGGTCCGTGGGGGTGCCAACCCACGGGATAGCGATGGGCCAAAGGAATATCCTTGGCCTGCGCCGGTTTTACACTCAGGCGAATGCAGCCCGTAGCGCCGCCCATGGCTTCCCAGGCATTGCAGACCAGATTGATCAGCACCCGGTTGATCTCATTGGTGTTCACGCTTACAACCGCCCCCGGCTTGGGCAAATCGGCTTCCAGAATTACGCCGTCCGGCAGGGTGTCCTGAAGCATGGGCAGGCTCTCCCAGCAGAGTTCCGCCAAGTAGCGCGGTTCCCGAATACTGGTCGTTTGGCCAAGGAATAGCAGCATCAAGCGGCTTACTTCCGCGGCTCGTTCGGTGGCCAGCTTGGCCATGTTCAAGCATTTGGCGGGGTTCATGCCTTGTGGCAACCCACCCAGTAATTCCAAATTGGACATCACTGTTTGCAGTTTGTTATTGAAGTGATGGGCAATGGAACCGGCCATGCGGCCAAGACTTTCGGCCTTCTGGAGTTGTCGATTTTTGGCAATAACCTCTTGCAAGGCTTGCTCCGCCTGTTTGCGCTCGGCAATTCGAGTTATCACGATATGGAAAAGGATTGCCCCCTCGGAATCCTGCGCGGTGGCCGTGTCCAGGTGCGCCCAAAAGACCGTGCCATCGGACCGCACCATCTGCAATTCCCAGCTTTGCGGTGAGCCGGTTTCGGAAATCAGCTTGCGATGCCGATAGTAGCTGTCCTGATCCTCTTTGAAGATATACAGGGAAAAGGGTTGTTTGATTATGCTCTGTCGGGCCACATCCAACAGAGCGGCGACGGAGAGGTTGGCTTCCAGGATCAGGCCTTGCTCGGACACCGTAAGGTAGCCCACCGGCGCCAGGTCGTAGAGATCGAAGTAGCGGGCTTGAGAGGCGCTAAGTTCCGCCTGGGCTCGGCGTAAATCCTCGTTCTGGGCCTGCAGCTCGCGAATTACCCGCTCCGATTCTTCGAGCGAGCGCGCCGCTACGGGATCCGTTAGAGAGTTGGCAACCTGCCCAGCGCTGGCTTCAGACTGTCGCCGCAGATTCTCCATTTCACTCATCCAGGTACCTCATGCAAGTGACCGCAAACGCCCCAAAGAACCAACTTCAATTATCCGCGAATGAATGAGAAGGTATGCGAATAAAGCAAATAGAGAACCAAAAAACTTCGCTTCGATTAAGTCTTCTCCGCGCCCTATGCCAAGTGAAGTGCTTTCTTCCCCGATCAAAGTTCTAGTCCTGGCCAAGACCCAATGCCTGTCCTTTTTTGCTCCTCCGCAAGCCATCCCGAAAAGCTGTCGGCTGTGATACGGCCTTCATCATTCCATTACGATGGCTTGCCCCAGGGCCTCCCGCAGTTGCGCAAGACCAAAGGGTTTACTCAAAAAGGCCTGAGGGCGCTCGGGGTGCGTGTCGGCTAGGACCTGGGCCTTATCGTGACCGCTCGCCAGGATCACGGGCAGGTCGGGATCGATCCGCCGCAAGGCCGCGAGGGTACCCCACCCATCCAGGCGCGGCATGGTCAGATCGGTAATCACTAGGCGGATTTCAACCCGGTGCTGCTGAAAGATCTCCAGGGCCGCCACGCCATCGTGCGCAGTGAGCACGGTGAAACCCAGCATCTCGGCCATGACCCGACTCGTCTCCAGCAACATGGAATCATCATCGACCAACAGCAGCGTGCCTCCGGGGGCAAAAACCTCGGATGGGAGTGGCTGAACGATAGGCCCTGGAGGGTTTCGCACCGCCTCGACCACGACCGGGAAGTAGACTCGAAAGACACTGCCCTGCCCGAGCTTGCTCGTCACTGTGATCGCGCCGCGGTGGGCCTGGACGATGCCCAGCACCACCGCTAGGCCTAGACCGCGCCCAACAAACTTGGTGGAGAAAAAGGGATCGAAAATCTTATCGAGATCTGCCTCAACGATTCCACAACCGTGATCCGCCACTTCCAAACAGGCGTAGGTGAGCTGATCGGGTTGCCAGGTATAAGGGAAGCGATGAGCAGTAGCAATTTCATTCGCCGAACACGTTCGAAGACTGAGATTCACGGTCCCCGGACGGTCCTCCATGGCCTCCCCGGCATTGTTCAGCAGGTTAGTCAAAAGCTGTTGGAGTTGCTCGGCATTAGCCTCAACAGTGGGGCTCTGAATGGGAAAGCTCATCTCCAGGGTAAGGCTGCTGGGCAGGGCCTGCTGCAGCAGTGGCGACAGGTCTTTACAGCAATCCGCAAGGCGGCAAGGTTCTCGTTTGAGTGTGGTTTGACCAAGGTAGATCAACATCGAGCGACTGACTTCGGCCGCCTTTTCGGCACCTTTTTTAGCCATGGCCAGGAACCGAGTGGGGTCAGCCCCCTTGGGCAGCGCATTTATTAGTTCCAGGTTGCCCAGCACGGCTTGCAGTTTGTTATTGAAGTGATGGGCGATCGAGCTGGCCATACGGCCTAGGCTTTCGGATTTTTTGAGTTGATGGTTTTGGGCCAGGAGTGCGGCCTTTTCGGCCTCCAGAAGTTTGCCCTCGGTGATATCCACCACAAAGCCATGCCAAAGAATTTCTCCATCCGGTAGCAGCTTGGGAGTTGATTCAAAGTGTAACCACCGGAGTGTTCCAGCGACGATGGCGCGGCCGTGCCAATTGAAAGGCTCGTGCTGCTGGATGCTCTGCTGGTTTGCGATCAGGAAGGAGTCCAAATCCTCTGGATGGATTATCCGGTTCACCGATTGCCCATCCTGCAACAGGCTATCGGGGGAGCTACCTAGAATTGTCGCCATCCTGGGGCTGACGTATTCGAAGGCCCTTGCACCATTCGACTTGCTCCGCAGGATGTAGGTGCCAACCCGAATAGTCGCGGCCAGATCTTCGTATTGCTGCTGGCTCTCAAGCAGGGCCTTTTCCATTCGCTTGCGCTCGGTGATGTCCTCGAAAATACCTTCGTAATATTTCGGCTTTCCCGCAGCATCCCGCACGATCCAGGCGCATTCGCGCAACATCACAACTTCCCCGTTTGGTTTTGTCCAGGGTGATTCGAGACCAACGACATGGCCCTTTTCCTCTATTTCCCGACGAAACCGCTTCCGCGAATAAGTCGGGTTGATCTCGAGATCCTCCTTCGGTCTCTGCTCGTATTCCTGCACCACCGCCTCGAAGGAGGCATAGCCCGACATTTCACAAAGGGCTGGGTTCAGCATCAAGGGGCGTCCTTCAACACTGGTTCGGTACATGCCCAGCACAGCGTGCTCGAAGAAATTGGCCAGACTTTCTTTGGCCTCCCGTAGTTCCTGTTCCACCTGCTGGTGCTCGCTGATATCGCTCAGCACGATGCGGACAAACGGGGCTCCGTCGGTTGCCTGCTCATCAGGCAAATCGGAAGACTTCCGTAGATTCTCCATTTCACTCACCCAGGCACCTCGCGCGAGCCATCGCTGACTTGCAGAAAAAGCAGGAAGGCAATTATCCGCGAAGGCAGGTCAAGTAAGGTGAATATTGCAAATCACCGCAACTATTCATTCAGCTTTTCAATCAAACAAGACGGCCGAATTGGCGAGACCCAAAAAATCGATTTAGCCACAAAGACGACAGAAACCATAAATAAGCATTTTGGATTTTCACGCGTCCTCGGGCGTATCAGAGTTGCTTCAAAACATCCTTGGCCCAGGCGGCGCTGGGGGCCTTGGGAGCCAGGGCCACGAAGGTCTCCAGCGCCTTCTTGGCCTTGGCCTTTTCCCCCATGCGGAAGTAGGCATCGCCCACATTGCAGTAGGCGATGGCTCGGGAGGGATCCATCTGGATGGCCTGCTCGAACCAGCGCGCCGACTCGGGGTATTTGCCGAGGGTGAAGTACACGTAGCCCAGGTTGTTAATGGCCAAGGCAAAATCGGGCCGGAGTTTGATGGCTTCGGTGAACTTGGCCTCGGCTTCCGCGTACCGCTTTTCCTTGAAGAGCCGCAACCCCTGATCATTGGCCCGCTGAGCCGCCTGGCGCGGGGGAATGGCCACCTGCTTGCTGGCCACGAGCTTGGTCTCACCGCCATCCAGACTCTTGACGGTCACATTCACGGTGCCAGGTTCCTGCTTCAGTCCTTCCAATTTGGCGTCGATCTTCTGATTCAGGGCAATGGCGCTGCCTTCCAACTGCTTGGTTTCCAGGTTCAAAAATTCCGTTTCCGCCGCGAGTTCGAACACGAATTCCCCACCCTCGGAGCCGGGCAGGCTGCCAAAGGCGGGCGTCTGCTTGGAGACGCTGGATACGGCGGGCGCCACGTAGGCCGCCAGTTCCGTGGCTGTGATGAAGCCATCGCCATTCAGATCGCCCTTCCCTTCCAATCCTTGCAGCAACGTCCAGGTAAAGATGGAGTGCCCGCCAGGACCGCCATCCGCCACCATCTGATCGGTGCCACCCGCGGTGAGCATCTGCCGTCCCACGCGTCGGGCATTCTCTTTTAGAAAATTCTGTGAGCCGCCCCGCGTCAGCCCAAGGCCGCTGTAGCAAGAATCCATCACGAAGAACACGTGTTTGGCGGGAATGGCTTCTGCCAAATTCTGCAATTCGGTCATGGGAATGGCATCGGTGGCCACGTTATCGGGGTTCGAATCCGCTGGGATGATGTAGCCCAGATCGCGGCCTGAACTGAGTTTGCGCGTGGTGCCATGGCCCGCGAAGTAGACAAAGACCCGGTCATCCTTTTGAACGCCATCCTGGCAAAGTTTGCCATTGAGCAGCGCCAAAATCGCGCCGCGACTGGCTTCTTGATTCTTCAGCATGAAGACATTCTTCTCGGGCACGCCGAGCTTTTCGGTCAGGAGTTGTTTAACGGCATCCGCATCCCGGGCTGCGTACTGCAGCCGGGGCCACTTGGCGTATTCGTCGATGCCGATCACCACGGCCCAGCTCTCGCGGTAGCCCGTGGTGGGAATGGCCCGGGCACCGGCGGTTACAGTCGCCTCGCCCACCTTGAACTCGGAGCCATCCCACGCGGCAAAGCGGTAACCTTCGGCCACCAACCGATCCAGGATGGCGGGCAGCGCCTTGACGGTGCGTTCGTTGATGTCGTGGAAGAGCAGGATGCCTCGCCCTTCGGCCTCCACCGCACGGAACACGCGGTCAGCGATGGAATTGGGCACCGGATCGGCCCAGTCCAGGGAATCCACGTTCCAAAGCATCGACCGCAGCTTCAAGGCCTGCAGCGTGGCCAAGGAGGTCTGGGTGCGGGCCCCATAGGGAAAGCGGAAGAGCCCCGAGTTCGAGCCATTGATGGCCTTGAGCAGGGTATTCGTGCGCCCCACCTCGTCTCTCAAAACCGCGTCATCTTGTTTCAGAAAATTCGCGTGGCTGAAGCTATGGTTCCCCAGCGTATGGCCGCCTTCGAGCAGTGAACGGCTCGTAGGCGCCAACCGCCCCAGCTTGGCCTGGCCATCGGGCGCCAAGGAACCCAGGTTTTGCCCCAGCGTGAAGAAGATGCCGGGGATTCCGTACTGCTTCAAAATTGCCGCGATATCGGCCGTGTAGGTGCCGTGCGGACCATCATCAAAACTGAGCACAAGGGTCTTGGGTGGCAGGCCCTTGCCGGTGATTTCCAGTTCCTCGTTGGCCTTCTGGGTGTAGGGAATGATGGTTCCGTAGTCCTTCAAGATCTGGTCCCGCTGGTAGAGCACCTTCAGTTTGGTCACGTAGTCATCCCAGCGCTGGCGCTGGATTTCGATCCCGCGTTCTCCGAAGCGACTGAAGATCTGCCTCAGCTCCTTGTCATACATGGCTTCGATCTCCGTGAGGGCCGAAAGATCCTCGGAGATGCGCTTATGTAGCTTTACGGCAGGCAGCGATTGATCCAGGGCCACTGCCTTTTGCAGCGTGCGCAGACTTTCGCGAAAGGCTAGCCGATCGGCATCATAGAGCCCGCTGCCTGTTTCGATCCAATCGAGCAATTCCTCCATCACGGCGAACCGTGACTTATGAGGCGAGCCCGCCAGGCGCTCCAGGCCTTCGCTCAACAAGGCGAGCCGCGCCTGGTTCTCGTAGTAGATGGAGAAGCCAACCTTGTTCACCTGTTCGCGCTCTTCGGGTTTCAGGGTCTTTTCCTCGGCGAACAGAATGATGATCTTGCGGTAACAGGCCAGATCATCCTTCAGGTTTTCCAGGAAGCAGTCCACCTCTGGCTTGGCCTGGGGCTCATCAATCCAGGCGCGCAGGCGGGCCTGAGCATTCAGCGCGCGCGGCGGCGCGGAGGGTTTCGAGAACTTAAAGCCAATGAAACCCACAGCGAGAAGCGCCAAGCCCAAGGCGGCAAAAAGAATTTTTCGTTTCATCGTCATTCCCCAATCGCCCCGGAATCCCACACCACGGTGCCCCAGTAATGCAGCTGATCGGGCGGTATCACGCGCGGGAGATGATCCCGCGAACGGGAAGTGTGCGCGCCGAAAACTGCCACGGCGAGTTCACTGCAATAGTAGCGATCCTTCCCATTGATCCCTACCAGCCCGGCGAAGTCGTAGGATCGACCCACCAAACCACGGGCCTTTTCCACGGCCGCTTGCTGCCGTTCGGGCGCGGTGGCCCATTGCGCGCGCACCAGCATCAGGCGCTGGGCCTTCTTTACAAAATCGCCGGTGGAAGTGGTATGCAGGCCCGACCCCTCGGCTTCGATCACTTGCCCTTGTGCAGGGTCCAAGACCGCGGCGTGGCTGAAGGGAGCATTCGTTAGCGTGCTGACCAAGTTATCCGTGGCGTGGTAGCCCCGAATCACCAGCCAATCTCCGGGCTGCCCCAGGCGCGTAACCGCCTCGAGCATTCGCGCCTCCCGCTCCAGGCGATCCTTGGGCGGATGCACCACCATGGGCCGTGAGCAGGCGACCACCGCCAGTAGAAGCAGCGAGGGAGCAAGGTGGCGAAACGTGTGCATAAACACCCTTTGATTGGGGACGATTGCAAAACCGGTGGTTCCTTTCAGCTTACGCGGGTCCAATCACCACCTTCCACCGCTCCAGCGGGAGGGCTATCCTCGTATCACGAGGTGTAACGTGGCACGCTCTTCTCTCCTTTCCTTGCTGGTAGCATCGGCCCTCCCTTTGCTCGCGATTGAACCCGTGGAAGCCCGGTTGCAAAAGGGCTGGCAAACCGTTTCGGCCGAATCGGCCATGGCCACCGTCAAGACCCTGGCCAGCCCCACCTATGGGGGCCGCATGACTGGTCAGCCAACCTACACCGCAGCAGCGCAGTGGGCAGCTTCGCAGTTCAAGGCCTGGGGCCTGAAGCCCATCGATGCCAAGGAAGGGTATCTTCAGCCCTACCCCGCGCCCCATTCTGTGGTGGACCAAGCCATCCTGGAAATCATCACGCCGAAGGAACGAATCAATGCTCAGGTGCTCGCCGACTTTTTGCCGATGCTGTTTTCGGATTCGGGGCACGCCAAGGGCGGCACGGCCTTCGTGGGTTGGGGCATCCATGCGCCCGAACTGGGCTACGACGACTATGCCGGGCTCGATGTGAAGGGGAAGTTCGTGCTCTGTTTCCGGGGCACACCGGAGCGCGATCCCAAGTGGGTGGAGCACGACGAGCACCGCACCCGCATGCGGGTGGCCCACGCCAAGGGCGCTCTGGGGCTTATTTACATCTACCCCGAGGTGCTGGCCAATCCGAACGGTGATCGCATTGCTGGCTTTCTTCCCGCCATGATCAGCGAGGCCATGGCCAGCCGGATTTTGGCCGAAAAAAACCTCACGGCCACCGAACTCAAACAGCGGCTCCGCGATACCAAGCGGCCCGCGTCCCTGGAACTCGGCACCGTATTGGATCTCACCGTTAAGACCCGCTATTTCCCGAAGGCGCTGGGCTACAACATTGCAGGCTATGTGGAAGGCACCGATCCCGCGTTGAAGCAGGAATGCGTAGTGCTGGGTGCCCACTTCGATAGCGAGGGCGAACACCTTGGCATTCTGTTCCCCGGGGCCGACGACAACGCCTCGGGTAGCGCGGTGGTCATGGAAGCGGCGCGGGCCATGGCTCGCAATGGGGACCGCCCCAAACGCTCTGTGCTGTTTGTCCTGTTCGGCAGCGAAGAACAAGGGAGCCAAGGTTCGGCCCAATTCATGGCTCACCTGCCCAGCCCCTTTTCCAAAGTCACAGCCATGCTCAATTTCGATATGGAAGGCGTGGGCACCAAGGCCTCCATTTCCCTGACCCCGGCCCTGGAACCCACCAAGCCGCTGCTGCAAAAGGCCGATGCTGCAGGCATCGTGGCCAATATTGGCACCACCCGCAGCGTGGGTAACCGCAGCGGCGATATCGTGCCCTTTTTCCTCAAAGGCGTTCCCATCGGCTCGTTTTACTCGAACGGCGAGCGTCCCCTGCATTCCTACCACCTGCCCGGGGATAACCCCACCATCATTCAACCCAAGATCATGGAAGACATCGCCCGGTTGGCGTTTCGGTATTCCTTCTATCTGGCGGATCAGTAGTGGCCTGGGTCGCTGAACCGGAATTTCGCAATCAAGTTCCTACGCGAAAAAAGCGAGCTGGAGAACGCAGAAGATTGAATCCAGGTTTTTAAGTTGGTATTAAAACCAGCGCCGCTCTGGCACAAATCTCAAAAAAATCACCACGGAGCCACCGAGGACACGGAGAGATTGCAACGAACTCGGCGCCGCCTCAGGAGCCAGCCGTGCAGAGCTTCTTCGTGCATCTTGGAGCCGACTTACCACAGAGGCCCGTGTCGCTTTTCCGCGATTTCTCTCATGTCTTTCTCCGTGCTTTCCGTGCTTTCCGTGCCTCCGTGGTGAATCTCTTTGGTGTTGCGGAAACCGCTCTCAATCCCCGACCGAGCTAGTCCGCTGGCGCAAGGCGGCGTCCATTTCGCCCACGGTCCGCAAATGCTGGTGAGCCTGTTCGGTGTCTCCCACCTCCAGCAGCAGAACTCCCAGGTGGTACTGCAGACCTAAGGATTCTTCGACCGAAAAGCCTGGCGCCGCGATGCCTTGGCGCAACCAGCCGATGGCGGCGGGCAAATTGCCCAACCCTTCTTCACAGATGGCCAGCACCGAGCAGCAATCCAAGGTTCGAGCAGGGTCCCGTAACGCCTGTTTAAACGCTTCCATGGCGGGTTCAATCAACATCATTTCTTTGTAGGCAATGCCCAGGTTGTAGTGCGTATCGCAGTCATCCACTAGGATCTGCGCTTCAATGCCCTTGCAAAGGGCCACCAGCACGGCATCAGCGCTGGTAAGGTCTTCCCTCACTCGGGCGGCATCGTGAGTTTGTTCATCTTGCTCGGAGTCTTGGTGGGAGTGCCCGGTGAGATCCTTGACCTCGAAATAGGCTGTGTCAAATTCAGTTTCTTCTTTAAGGGTCTCGGGCGTAGGGTCAGCGACGGGTTCTTGAAGGGCCGCCATCGCTCGCTTCATGCGCATTTGGAGCAGCGGGTGATTCGGCCAAATCTGCTGCGCGTTCTCGATTTCGCGCTTAGCCTCTTCGGGGCTTCCGTAATCAAGCTGAAAATCAATCTCCGCAAGATCTGCAAGGAGGTTTTCTGTTGTTTTGCGGGAAATCCGAAGCTCCAGGGCCTCACGGTCCATCCTGCGTCGCCGAGGCGGCATGACACCAGGGAACACTGGCTGCGATTTTTCTTGCCTCTGAAGTGCCATTTCGATTCTCCGAACCACCCTAAAAGCCTTGGATGAATACCTGGGTTTTGACTTAAATCAGCCTAGAATTCCGACCACGAACCCAGGAAGATCCACTCCGCAGATTCCGGTGGGTCCACCCTAGAAGGGGAGTCCACTTGAGCGGAGAATCAGAAATAGAATTCACCCCCACGCCTTCGCAGAACAGGACTCCATGAGCGTTCCTTTCTACAATCTGCTCTTCAACCTCGACCTCGACGCACACGCGGCAGAACCCATCTACTTGCAGTTGACCGGGCGAATTGCCGAGGTCATCCGCTCGGGCAAAATCCAACCCGGTGCGCCCATGCCGGGCACACGCATCATTGCCAAGGCCCTGAAAATCAGCCGCAACGCCGCCATTGCCGCCTATGGTGAACTGAGCAACCAAGGCTGGATTCAAACGGAAGTCGGCTTTGGAACTCGGGTGGCCCTGACGCTGCCGGACTACTCCCCGAGTGCAGATCCAACAGCCCGGCCCTTGGCGAGCCCCTGCGGCTTTCAAACCCCGCTCTTTGCCGCTGATGCCCAGGTGGCGTGTCTTGCCAGGGTAGATCTCAGGAACCCCATCTGCGATTCGCGGCTACTCCCCGACGTCGAATTGGCGAGATCCTTCCGGCACCCCATCACGCGACTTCACCGCCGGGGCCATAACCTCAGCGACCCCTTGGGGCCTCTGGAGGTGCGGGAATGCCTAGCCGAACTCCTAGCCGAGCGCCGAGCCTTACCGGTGGATGCCGACGACATGCTGCTGGTGGCCAGCACCCAAGAGGGCCTGAGCTTGGCCGCCCGCAGCCTCCTGCCGCCAGGCAGCCGCATTGCGGTGGAGGATCCAGGCAATCCCAGAGCCTGGGCCGCCTTTCGCCGAGCGGGCCTGGTGCCGGTACCGGTGCGAGTGGATGCCGAGGGAATTTGTCCCGAAGCCTTGGAGGATGTCTGCGTGGCCGAGCGCCCCAGGGCCCTTTACCTGACCCCGAATTGTCAGTGGCCCACCGGAACAATGCTGAGCCAAGAGCGACGCGCGGCCGTGATCGAAGTGGCGGCGGTCTACCGCATGCCCATCCTGGAAGACGATCATGCCGCTGAGTTGTACTACGAGAAACAGAGTTGGCGCCCGCTCATCGCCGATGACCATCGGGGTGTGGTGCTGCACTTTGGAACCTTTGAGCACATTCTCGACCCCGCCTTCGGCTTGGGATATGTGGTGGGCCCACGCGAAGCACTATTGGCCATGGGCCAAGCCCGAGCCGAGGAAGGCCTGCCAAATCTCGATCTCATGGCCGGAGCCTTGCGGGATTTCGTCATCGATGGAAGCTACCTCCGCCATGTCCGCAAGGTGCGCACCGCGTATCGCGCCCGACGCGATCTGGTGCAGGCCTTTTTGAATGGACCCGCCCGTGCGATCTTCACCACCCGTGATCAGGCATCGGGCCTGGCCTGCTGGCTCGAGGGGTCGGAAAGCAATCTGGAAGCCTGGCGCCGACAAGCCGATTCGCTAGGCTACGCCGTGTGGCCCGCCAGTCACTGGCGGCTGGGCGAAGCCGTTCGTGAACGTTCAGGCCTGCTGCTCCCCTTCGCGGCCCTCGATGAAACGGAATGGCGGAGCGCCTTGGCGTTATTGCAGCGAACGCTAGCCAAATAAAGAAAAACAAAGGGTTCTTCGCGGATTTCCGGGGGAAACCCATCATGGGCTGGGTTCATGCTGTTTTCCTGTCTTGAGCGAAAACCCAAAAATGAACTCACGC
>JAIFMW010000188.1 GCA_020048105.1 Deltaproteobacteria bacterium
TACTGCTGACGTTGCTCATCGTGCCCTTGGCCTTGTTGGGCACCTGGAACAGCCTTAAACATCGTGCGGGTGCCGCCATAGCGCTATTTCTGATGCTCGAAGGCTCCATCCTTGGGGCACTTCTGTCTCAGGATCTCTTGCTCTTCTATCTGTTTTGGGAAGCCATGCTGCCGCCCATGTATTTCCTCATTGGCATCTGGGGCGGCGAGGACCGCAAGTACGCCGCCAACAAGTTCATGCTCTACACCTTGGCGGGTTCGCTGCTCTGGTTGGTGGCCCTGCTCTATATCGCGAACAAGGCGGGCAGCTTCGCGCCGGTTCTAATGACCCAGGCTGCTCTGTCACTGCCCTTCAAGACGCAGTGCACTCTCTTCCTCGCTTTCGCCCTGGCCTTCGCCATCAAGGTACCGCTCTTCCCACTCCACACTTGGCTACCCGATGCTCACACGGAGGCTCCCACGGCGGGATCCGTGATTCTGGCCGCCGTATTGCTGAAGCTGGGTGGGTACGGGTTGTTGCGCTTCGCCGTTCCGATCTTTCCCGCGGCGGCCATCCATTACGCCCAGCCCTTGGCCATCCTTGCGGTCATCGCCATTGTCTACGGGGCCCTGGTGGCCATGATGCAATCAGACATCAAGAAGCTCGTGGCCTATAGCTCCGTGAGTCACATGGGCTTTGTGGTGCTGGGCGTGGCCAGCATGACGGTGGTGGGCACTCAGGGCGCCATCTTCCAGATGCTCAACCATGGCGTCAGCACGGGTGCGCTCTTCTTGTTGGTGGGCATGCTTTACGATCGGGCGCACACCCGCAAGATTTCGGATTTCGGTGGCGTGGCCAAGCGAATGCCCATCTTCACCTTCTTTTTCCTGGTTGTGACCCTTTCCAGCATTGGCCTGCCCCTTACCAATGGTTTCGTTGGCGAATTCCTGATCCTCAACGGTGCCTATACCAGCGGCTTCGCCTGGGGCCGAGTGCTCGCGGTCATCGCCACGCTTGGCGTGCTCCTCGGTGCGGTCTACATGCTTTGGATGGTCAAGCGAGTCTTCTGGGGGCCAGAAAATCCAAGTAAAGATAGCGGAACCGCCCATCTTTATTCGGATCTAAATTCCCGCGAAATAGCCGTGATGATACCCATCGTGATCCTGATTTTCTGGATGGGACTTCATCATCAGACCTTTACCGCCCATTCTGAAGCCACGGTGACCCGCATGCTCATCGATGCCAAGGCACCGGCTGCTCGGCCCGCCCCCATGGCTCACCTGCCCAGTCACTCCGAGGAGGCTCACTGATGCTGACCACCAGTGAACTTGCCGTTGTCCTGCCCTTGGCCATCCCTGCGGCGGCGGCCTGTTTGATTCCGATCGCCACCTTGGATCGCGACCACGAATCCACCACCTGGATTCGCGGCAGCATGCTGGTAATCGCCCTGTTCGCCCTGGCAGGCAGCTTTCTCTATATCACCCGACTCTGGGGCGCCCGACTGCAGCCCAGCCTTGGGCAGGTCCATCTCGATTTCCTGGCGCAGTTCGCCGGAATTTTCGTCCTGGTTACGGCCTCCTTGGCGGTCCTTCAACTCTGGGATCATCTGCACCAGGAAGGCTGGATGAAAGGCGAAACGCTTTCGTTGCTCATGTTCAGTGTCACGGGAATGCTTCTCTTCGCCTCCACTTCGAATTTGATCGTGCTTTTCCTGGGGCTGGAACTCTTGTCTCTGCCTCTGTATGCACTCACCGCCACCCTTCGTCATCGCCCCGATGCACTCGAAGGTGGCATGAAGTATTTCATCACCGGTGCTGTGGCTTCGGCCTGTTTCCTGATGGGTAGCGTGCTGCTTTATGGTGCGACTGGAAGTTTCGAAATCAGCACGATCGGTCGCCAACTGAGTACCCATCCCGATGCCATCGCCTTGGCAGGAGCCGCCCTGCTCACGGCAGGCTTCTTGTTCAAGATTAGCGCCGTGCCCTTTCACCAATGGACGCCTGACGCATACGAAGCCTCACCCCATCCCATTGCGGGCTTCATGTCCGTAGCCACCAAGGGTGTGGCAATAATTGCGCTGATGCGTGTCTTCCCGGCGGGCCTTTCGGTCAATCCGGAGCTGGCCATCAAGCTAAAAGCCGCACTGGCCGTGGTAGCTGCCCTCACCATGATCGTGGGCAACCTTACGGCCTTGGCGCAAAACAACGTCAAGCGGATGCTCGCCTATTCCAGCATCAGCCACGCGGGTTATCTGCTTTTGGGGTTGGTCGCAGGCACTACCGAGGCCTATACGGGCATGTTGTTTTATCTCATCGCCTATATGGCCATGAACATGGGCGCATTCGGCCTTCTCACCGCTTTTGGCTTGGTGGGGGATAAGTGCGGCTTCGAGAACCTGCGTGGGTTGGGCTGGAAGCGTCCGGGGCTCGGTATCGCCGCCACCATCTGCATGTTTTCCTTGGCAGGCATTCCTCCCACCGGCGGCTTCTACGGCAAATACATGATCTTCAAAGAACTGATCCAGACCGGCCATGTGGGCTTGGCGGTTCTTGGTGTTTTGGCCAGCTTAGTCTCGGTGTATTTCTATCTGCGGGTAGTGATCGCCCTCTTCCTGGAAAAACCCAGTGAGGCCGCCGAACAAGAAGCAGCCAAACAACCGGCGGTGATCGCCCCCTATGCGGGCGCCACGGTTTTGGTTTGCGGCTTCCTTGCTCTGATGATTGGTTTTGCCCAAACCCTGTTGGTAGACGGCTTCGCGATGCGCGCCATCAAGGATTCGCTGCATTTCATGCCCTGAATTCAACCATTCAGAGAGAGTCTTTCGATCCAGTTGGCCGGTGGCATCCTCGTATGGCAAGGTAGGAGTTGTACGTTTGTTCTTTGGACGCTGAGGTGTGGCTATGAAACGCAATCTCTGGATCGGTTTAGGGTCAGTGGGAATCCTGCTGGCAGGCAGCGCAGCCTATGTGGCTATGCGTCCCAAAGAAGCCATCAAATGGCGCCAAGCCAAACTCGAGCGTGGCAACATCACCCAAAAAATCAGCGCCACGGGCACAGTATCGGCCATGGTTCAGGTGGCCGTTGGCACCCAGGTCTCGGGTGTCATCTCGGCCCTTTACGCTGACTACAACAGTCTCGTAAAGAAGGGTCAGATCATCGCCCAGATCGATCCCACGATTCTGGAAATCAATCTGCGGGATGCCGAAGCCAGCCTTCAGCGTGCCCAGGCCACTTTTGATAACAGCAAGGCCGACTTCGAGCGCAACAAGCGCTTGGCCAAAGAGAAACTGGTCTCCGTTCAGGATCTCGATACCAAGGAAACCACGCTCAAAACAGCTTCGGGCAATCTGGAATCGGCCCAAGCCTCCGTTGTTCGCGCCAAAGCCAACCTCGCCTATTGCAACATCACCGCACCGGTCGATGGCGTAGTGATCGCGCGCTTGGCGGATGTCGGCCAGACTGTCGCCGCCAGCTTCAGCACCCCCAATCTCTTCCAGATTGCGCAGGATCTTTCGAAGATGAAGATCGAAGTCTCCATCGATGAAGCCGATATCGATGAAATCAAAAAGGGCCAAAGGGCTTTCTTCACGGTGGATAGTCTGCCGGACAAGCAATTTGCGGCCACCGTTAGCCAGGTGCGCCTCGAGCCCACTACCAACCAGAATGTAGTGACCTATAAAGTCGTGCTGGAAGTGCCAAATGAACCCTTGCAGGGTTCGGAGGTTCCTGCGGACTCCAGTTCCTCAAAATCCGAAGGGCGCCGGATGGCCTCTAGCGGTGCCCCCGGTGGTGGCCAGGAGCGTGGCCCTGCGGGCGATATGAACCCCGACCAGATGTGGGAAAAGATGAAGGACCGCATCCAAGAACGGAACCCTGGTATCACCAAAGAAGATTGGATCAAGCGGATGAAGGAACGGATGAAGGAGCGCGGTCAATCTGCTACTCCTGGCCAGCAGGCTCCCATGGGCCGCCGCTCTGCCGCCGCTGCGCCTCAGGCTCCCATGGATCGCCAGTCCGCCGCCCACACCCCCGGGGGTGTTAGCCAATTGGGTGGCCCGACCTTCAGTGGCAATCTGGCCTTGCGCCCTGGAATGACGGCCAACGTCACCATCATGACCAATAGTCGGCACGACGTTTTCAAGGTCCCCAACGCTTCGCTTCGCTTTAACCCCAACGCCTTCCTCAAGGATGAGAAGAAAGCCGACGCACCCCGAGCGGGTGGCCTGGGCCAGCCCATGAGTTTCCCTGGGGCCCGCCCCGGAGGTGGCCAAGGCCAAGGCGGACGAGTCTCCGGCATGGTGGCCCGTCGTGAGGACAAAGTATGGATCATGGAAAATGGCAAACCCAAGTCCATTACCGTGAAGGCAGGGCTCACGGATGGTCAATTCACCGAAGTTTCAGGTGAAGGCCTCCAGGAAGGCATGGAGATTCTCGTCGGTGTGGAACCATCCAAGACGGCAGCAGCGCCCATGGGCGGAATGCCTGGCGGTCGGCGTTAGCGCCGGAGGCAACCATGGCTTTCTTCGAATTCATCAAGCTCGCCCTTTTCTCGGCATCGCCTGCGGCGATACGCGAGACCCCAACATCAACCGCACCGGCTTCGAAGGGGGATTGAGACATGGCCTTCTTTGAGTTCATCAAGCTCGCCCTTTTCGCAATCACCCGTAATAAAACCCGGGCCTTTCTCACCATGCTCGGCATCATCGTGGGCGTGGGTGCGGTCATCGCCATGATCGGGATCGGCGAAGGCTCCAAACGTGCCTCCATCGCCCTCATCCAGAACATGGGTTCCAATATGCTGACCATTTTCCCAGGCGCGCCAGGGAGCGGTCACGGAGGCCCTCAGGCCATGGGCTCTGGCGAAATCCTTAAGCCCGAGGACTGCCTGCTCATCCAGCACGAATTAGGCAACTCAAGCGTAATCGCCGCCACACCTCAGGTATCCACCAGTCGCCCGGTGGTTTTCCAGAACAACAACTACATGACCCAAGTCCAGGGCACCGGCCCAGAGTTTCTTCAAATCAGAGGCTGGGAAATGGCCACCGGCCGCTTCTTCACCGATGGTGAAGTCAAAGGCCAAGCCAAGGTCTGCGTCATCGGGCAGACCGTCAAGGACAATCTCTTCCCTAACGGCGAAGATCCCGTCGGCCAAACAATTCGCATCGGCAAACTACCCTTCCAGGTCATCGGACTCCTTGAAAAGAAAGGCGCTGGCATGTGGGGCGATCAGGACGATCTCATCGTTGGGCCCTACACCACCGTGATGCGCAAAATCATGGGCCGCGACAAGATCCAGCGAATCATGGTCAGTGCCCAGGAAGGCAAGGCAGAACTAGCCGATGCCGAGGTTACAGCCCTCTTGCGTCAACGCATGAAGACGGCTCCGAAGGATGACAACCCATTCCAAATCCGCAAGCAAGACGACATCGTGAAGATGCAAACCGATCAGGCCGGCATTCTCACCGCCTTGCTGGCTGTTGCCGCCAGTATTTCTCTCGTCGTGGGGGGCATCGGCATCTCCAACATCATGTTGGTGAGCGTGACGGAGCGCACCCGTGAGATTGGTGTGCGGCGCGCCCTGGGAGCCACGCGTCGAAGCATTCTCTGGCAATTCCTGACCGAAGCCATCGTGCTTTCCTTCTTTGGTGGGCTCCTCGGCGTGGCCTTCGCCGCGACGGCCGTGGCCATTCTGCAAAAATTTCAGATACCAGCTGTGACCGAAAGCTGGGCCGTCAGTCTGGGTCTCGGGTTCAGCGGCGTGGTGGGTGTAGTGGCCGGCTTCCTCCCAGCCTTGAAGGCCGCCAAGCTCGATATCATCGACGCGTTGCGGTACGAATAACCTTACCGCTGTAGCATTAAAAATGAGCCCCGGCCCGCCGGGGCTCATTTTATGAAGGAAAAGCCGTGAGCCCTGAAACCCACGATCCCTATGAAGCTCTGCGCTATGCCGAGTACCGCTGGTTTTTGGCGGGGGTCATGGCCATGTTCATGGGCTTTCAGATCCAAAGCCTGGTCATGGGCTGGCAGGTTTACGAGATCACCCACGACCCGCTTGCGCTTGGTCTCATAGGGTTAGCCGAGGCCATTCCCTTCCTGGGTCTGACGCTTTTCGGCGGCTATGCGGCCGATCGACGGGATCGCCGCAGCCTTTCCCTTATCTCCATGGTTGTGCTCTTCCTGGGTGCCCTGGTTTTAGTAGCGCTCACCTTTCGTGCAAATTTACGTGTGGCCTGGCCCTTCTATGCGATCCAGGCCATGGCCGGAGTGGGGCGAGCCTTCTATCGACCCGCTTCGCAAGCCTTGGGAACAGAACTGGTACCGCGAGAGGCTTACCAGAACGCATCGACCTGGCGGAGCACCGTTTTCCATCTGGCCATGGTCATCGGCCCCGCCGCTGGCGGTCTTCTCTATGGCTTTGGCAGTGCGCGACTAGCCTATTCGGCCGAAGCCTGCCTGATGGCTTTCAGTCTCTTCTCTTTGAGTCGAATTCACCCAAGGCCCCGACAGGCCAGCGGGTCGGCTTCGGTTTTGACGAGCCTCTCTGAAGGCGTGAAATTCGTGTTCGAAAAAAAGCTGATCCTTTCGGCTCTCTCACTCGATCTCTTCGCCGTGCTTTTCGGTGGCGCCATCGCGATGCTACCAGCCTTCGCTTCAGAAATTTTAAAGGTGGGGCCTCAGGGACTCGGGATCCTGCGCGCCGCTCCCGCCGTGGGATCCGTCGCCATGTCCTTCGCATTGGCCCATCGTCCACCCTTGCAGCGCGCCGGACGAACCTTGCTCTGGTGTGTCGCGGCCTTTGGGGTTTGCTGGATTGCCTTCGCCTACTCCAAGACCTTCGTTGTATCGCTGGCGCTCCTGGCTGCCAGTGGCGCCTTCGATAACGTGAGCGTCGTCCTGCGCGGCACGCTGGTGCAGACCTGCACACCGCCCGAAATGATGGGTCGCGTGCAGGCCGTTAACAGCTTCTTCATCGGCAGCAGCAATGAACTCGGCAGCTTTGAATCGGGCCTCGCTGCCAAGTACTTGGGGCTAATTCCCAGCGTCGTGCTGGGTGGATTCATGACTCTCCTCACCGTGGGCATCACGGCTTGGAAAGTGCCGGAATTACGGCGACTCAGGAGAATTCAGGAGTAGAGGCTGGCGCTCCCAGAGGTCCTGGCCAATTCTCCAGCAATCCGAGAAGCAAGGCTTGCTTCCAGAATCCTGGTCCAAGCCCAATCTTGGTACAAAAGCAAGCAGCTCAGTCGAGGCTGAGCTGCTTGTTTTTGGTTGGAATCGAATCCATTGCCTGGCTAAATCCTGCGGAACGACAACCTACTTCAATACAGCCAAAGCCGCATCATAGTTGGGTTCATCGGCAATCTCGCCCACCAGCTCCGTGTGCTTCACGGTGCCTTTTTCATCCACCACCACGACGGCACGGGCCAGCAAGCCTTTAAGCGGGCCTTCCACCAGAGTCAGGCCATAGGCCTCACCGAATCCAGGTGCGCGGAATGTCGAAGCTGGGACCACGTTCGCCAAGCCTTCGGTAGTGCAGAACCTTGCGGCAGCAAAGGGCAGATCAGCGGAAATGCAGAGCACGACAGTATTAGGAAGTTCAGAAGCCCGCTTATTGAAAGTCCGCACACTGGTGGCGCAGGTGGGGGTATCCAGGCTGGGGAAGATGTTCAGCACCACGCGTTTACCCGCGTAATCCTTAAGCGTGGCTTCGCCCAGGTCGGTCTTCACGAGCTGGAATTCCGGGGCGGCACCGCCGGTCGTGGGCAGTTCGCCGAAGGTCTTGAAAGGGTTCCCTTTGAGGGTGACGGTTGCCATGAAAGCTCCTTTTGTCGTTCAACAACTAGGATGGCAAATCGGCAAGCTCTGTTCCGTGAGAGATTCGATCTCAGCGATGGGGCGGAAAGCCCGCCAATAGTCGCGGCACTTCTCGGTTCACGGTCGCTTCGGCCTCCTCGGCGGACTGGATCCCCGTGAGCGCACCCACGGCGGCACCCTGCCACACGAGTTGATTGGTTTTAAAATCGACGATCTCCACCACGATGCTGCCCTCGGTGTAGGTGTGCTGTTTGCTCATTACCACGCCCGTGCGCACCCCCCTGAAGGGGCGATAACCCCAACCCATTCCCACATGGGTGGCCGTGCGATAGTGGCGGTTCGTGTAGACGGGATAGTAAGTCACCAGAAAATCAGGGTCCAAGGTGGGCTCCACCTTGAAGCCCCGGGCGACCAATTCCCGCTCGATGGCGCCCTTGACCCTTCGCTCCATGATGGCGTTATCCGTTTTGACAGCCTTGTCCTTGGCCCGCTTGGGCGCAGCCATCCAATCAAAGGTCCTGAAGGAGGCGTAGTCGGCCCGAGCATCGTAGTCGTACTTGATCTGGGCACGCATGCAGCCCGACAGCAGCACCAAGCCCAGGGCGGCGAGAGTCGTCTTCCACATGTTCATCGAAACCTCCGGCATCGGTACAGGATCATAGACCCTGCTTCACACGAAATGGTTTACTCAGCGCAGAGGTTCCACCCGCCCGTGCTGCCAAACCATGAACGCGCCTTCGTGGGCCCAAGGAAGTGAAATGCCATTGCCTTCCACCTCATACGTGTGGAAATGCCCGGTCAAAAAGAGCGCTTGATCATGGTGCGCCGCCGCGGCCTGGAAGGCCTCTCGCGGAAACGCCAACTTGTAGGCCCGGTTGGTGGTGCGCATTCCCCGCTCCAGCCTGGCAGCCAAGACAGAAGCCATACGCCCGGGAAGCATGCGTACCAGAAGCCACACAAAACCGCTGCGCGAAATCAAACACCAGAATCGGTACTGATGATCTCGAGTATTGAGCAGATCACCGTGTTCCCAGGCTAGGTTTTCGCTTGGCAGGGAACCTTCGATGCCTTCACCCAAGAGAGAAAACCGTGGGCCAAGGGAATCCAGGAAATACTCCCGATTGCCCATCCAAAGCCCCACCCAACGGCCCGCAGCGCGACGCTCCTCCACCCACCAAAGAAAGGACCGTTGGGCTTCGGTTTGCATGCCGGGGACGCCGACCCACACATCGAAGACATCCCCCAAAAACAGCCAATCTGCCTCCGGGTGGGCGTTGGTGGCTTCCCGGAGTCCTGTCAGCTCCTCGCACCAATGAGCATCGGCCACCAGGATCAGCGGACGGGAGGGATCAGGGCGCTCTCGACTTCCTCGCCACCAACCGAAGGAAACCAGACGACGACTCCAGAAGAAGGGCAGGCTCATTAGCCCAAGGCAAAAAACGGCCCCCGCGGAATCGGCCACCCAATCCAAAAATTCATGGGCACGCCCCGGCACAAAATACTGATGCCATTCATCCATTGCGCCAAAAATGGCCACGCATAGAAAGACCAACAGATGACGCCGATAGACGGGAAGATCGTGATACGTCGACCTCATGGCCAATTCCATGGAAGCCGCCAGCACACCGAACGCTACGAAATGGGCCAGCTTATCCAAGGGCGGCGGCAAACTCACAGCCATGGGCAACGAAGGCTGATGACTCAACCAGATGATGGTGGCGGCGACCGCCAGGGGCAGGATCCAAATTCCCTTTTGCTTCATTTCTCCATCCAACCATGGAAGGCGCCGCACTGTCTTTGGGATAGGATCACAGTGAGTGAAAACTTAATCATCAAACGAGGTTCTTGCATGGCGTCCTCCGGAAAAATGTCGCTCGACCAAGCCATCCTTCGCGTTATCGCTGGCCATGACGTGCCCGACCAAGCCACGCTCTTGGTCTTGCTGGGCCAGGAGGGGTTTTCGCTCACCCAAGGCACGCTTTCCCGCCGTCTGGGCAAACTGTCGATCCAAAAACGCGATGGTAAATATCGACGCGTCATTCCCCAGGACCATCCGCTACCGCCCTACACGCTTGTAGAATCGCCGCCCAATCTATTGATCCTGCAAACGGGCCCAGGGCTGGGGATGGCCCTGGCGATTCGGGTTGACCGCAGTTCGGCACCGGGCGTCGCGGGCACCTTGGCTGGCGAAGACACCCTGTTCATTTCCGTGGGCAAGGGCGCCACCCTCGAAGAAGTCAGAGCCCAGGTCGAACGGATCCTCGGCCCACCGCAGTAGGTCGGCTTATTCCTCGGCAAGCCCAGGCGGCAGCGGCTGATCTAAGGCCCAGTGTTTTCGACACAGGGCCGTATAGGTCTCGTTGCCGCCAATCATCACCTGGGGACCTTCCGTGAGCACATGGCCATTCAGAATGCGGGCATTGATGGTGGCTTTCTTGCCGCACCAGCAAATAGTTTTCAGCTCTTCGATATCATCGGCCAAGGCCATAAGGGCCGCGGAACCGGGAAAAAGTTCTCCTCGAAAATCCGCGCGAAGACCATAGCACATGACCGGAATGCCCAGGAAATCCGCCACGCCGCAGAGTTCACGCACTTGTTCGGCGCTTAAAAACTGGGCCTCGTCCACCAGCACGCAATCGATTTTTTCGCCCTTCTGGAGCATGCCTTCTGCCAGCGTCTGCAAATCCGTATCGGGGTAGACGAGCGCATCCACCTTCACTTCCAGCCCACCGATGCGCGGCTTAATCAGGTTTTCGCCCTCACGATTATCCAGATGCGGCTTCAAGAGCAGCGTGTGCTGATGCCGCTCGTGATAGTTGTGCCGCACCTGAAGCAACTGTGTGCTCTTACCGGCGTTCATGGCGGCGTAGCGAAAATAGACCTTGGCCAAGGGAAACCTCACAAAAATTTAACCGCGATTCAGCCCATCATACGCGACCCGGATCCCTCCGTGGACGTTTGGGACCCGGTGCGGAAAGGTGGCCTTCCCGAGCGTCCACGGCGTCGATCCAACCCGCCTTCGCCTGAGGAAACGCATCCGCATAGGGCACATAGGGTTTGATATCCAGCACGGGTGTGCCATCGAGCAGATCCACGCCGCGCACCCGCAACGTACGACCTTCCACCGCCACCAATTCGACGGCGGAAAGGCCAATGGCGTTGGGGCGATGGGGCGAACGGGTGGCCAGGACGCCGCGCTTTAAACGGCCACGAGGAGGCCGCACCAGGGCTTTCCACCCTTCGCTCCGATCGAAGACGAAGACCAGCCAAATGCGTTCGAAGCCTTCCAGATCTCTCAGGACTTCTTCCGGTAGCGAAGGGTCCAGGTCGATCCAGGCCTCGGCCAAATTACCGGTCTCGGTTCCCTCGATAACATTGGGCTGATGCGGCGCGTCCATGCGCCGCGCGTAGGGTGAACGCACGGTGCCAATGGCCTGGAAGGTGAACGCAGGAAATAGTTCAGTCATCCGCGCCAGCTTAACGCCTTCGGGGAGTTTCAGCCGATCAAGGCGGCTAAATCGCCTCCAGCCGCCAGACTGCCACTGCCGTGGGTCGGAGCCACGAGCTCTTGGCCATTCCACCAAGCAATGCGGTACAGGGTGGCGAAGGTAAAATCAACGCCCACACCGCCCAACCCACCGACCAATTCACTGCCTCGCCGCACGTTATCCGACATCCAGGAGGGCAGCAGCACATGGTAGGGGTTGCGCGCCACTTCACCCTTGTGGAAGGAAATGGCGGTCATAAGATCAGCGACTTCGGCGGGGGTCGATTCCACCATGAGATTGGGTGTAACCAAGGCCGCCCAATACTCGGCCAACACCACATGGCAGGCGAAATCGGGGCCTAGTTCGCGCAGGGCATCCATTACCAGCAGGTTCGTGCCCTGGTGCGTGCTGTGCCCATCGAGTTCATGGGGAACCACGATGACGCGGGGTTTGTGTTCTTTGATAATTCGAGCTGCGACGTGTACCGATTCCTTCCAGGCGAGGGGTTCCGCGCGCCGGACCGTGGGGTTGATGCCGCTGAGTCCATGTTCACCGGTGGTCAGAAGATCGAACCCCAGATACCCGCAGGCACCGCGCATTTCTTCCAGACGCTCGGCCTGGCGCTCGGCCTTGCTGCCCTGAGTCACCGCCACCACGGCGACCCGAAACCCCGCCTCCCGCCGCAATCGCAAGGGCAAGGCACCGATGATGGATTCGTCATCGGGATGGGGCGAAAACACCAAGGCCCAGGGAGCCGTTTCCGGCAGGGGCAGACAGACCGCAGGCGCCACATCGCCCAGTGGCAACTGACGTCCCTTGGCGAGTAAATCGGCAAAGCCGGCGACGAAGGCGTGATAGGGCTGGCTCACTGGGATTCCCCTTTCGTGACAAGGCGAGGCAGACTTGCGGCAGCCACCGCTTGCCCTACGCGACGACTCTTTTCATCGGGCAGGAAGATCGAAATGCGCTTTGCGAGTTCAGGAAATTCCGCGGCCAGGATGGCCTTGGCCTTGCTAAGGATCAACTCCCCACCGGCGCCGGAAGTGACCCGACCCAGGATCATCAAATGGTTCAATTCGTAGAATTCCTCGTACCAGGGCACCGCATAGCCAAGGTAGATGCCGATGGTCTCAAAGATTTCCTGAGCCGCTGGATTGCCCTGTTCCATGAGGGTTTGCACGGCCTTTAACTGTTCGGGAAGCGCCATTTCTTCGCCAAAGTTGAAGCCCGCAGGCCCGGCAAGCTTGGCCACAGCCTGCTGAGAAAAATAAGCCGCGCCGATGCCAGGGTTGCCCGACCAATCGTCGGTGCCAGCTTCGGGATTCGCATCCACCGGAGCAAAGGCGAGTTCATTGAGCCAGCCCGTTATCCGGCCGGAGCGATCCAAGAAGCCCGCGGCCTCGCTCGATCCCATGGCAATCCCCAACATGCCGGTCATACCCAGGGACAGTGCCCCGGCCAGAGCCGTCACATCGCCATCGTTGATCACTTCCAGCGGCAGATTCCACTCGGTCTGCAATCGTTGAAACAGCGGTTTGACCTGCTCCTTGAAGATCTCCGGCGGAACGGCCCGAAACAACGAAGCCACCATCACCTGGTTATCCACCAGAATCCCAGCGGAACTACCGCCGATGGCATCCACCCTTGGCAGGTGCGAAGCCGCCAGTTTAAGTCCCGCTTGAATGCGCTCGTAGTGATAGGCGGGGTCGGATTCCACCTTTGGATTCCAAGGCAATTCGGCACTAAAGACCTCTTCCCCATCGATCACCGCCGCGACTTTGTAATCGCTGGCACCCAGATCGAAACCGATGCGGCAACCCTCCAAATTTCCTCCGAGCACCAAGGGCGAACTGCTGGCCTCGGGTACTACGGCAGCGATTTCAATTTGAAAGGCACGATCGAAGGCTTGGCTCATGATGCCCGCATCGAAGGCCCGCGCGCCCCCCGGTGCGTACTCAGCCACAATGGCTTGGCAGAGCGCCTCGGGGCCCGATAACACCACACGCCAGCCACCCCAGGACCACAGCAGAAAATTAAGCATCGTGGAAACGTAGCGAAGGTTATCGGCGTCACGCCTAGCAGCCGGGGGAAAGATCTCCAAATCCTTGCGCGTGATGCGTCCCGGTGCCTGCTCCAAGGCGATACAAACCTGCTCCGCAGATGACTCAGCGGCCAGGGCACTGCGGTAGGCCTTCAGCCCCAGTGATAGTGGCCTGAAACCAGGGTCGAGGCGAGGCAAGACCCCGGGCACCGCATTGAATAGGCTTTTCGCAAAAGAAGAAGTTGAATCCACAGTCGCACTCCAGGGCCGTCGAATTTTCGGCGGATTAGATTTCAAAAAAATGGGCTCTAGTTCTTAGCGTAGGGCAGATCTTCCGGTCGAACACCAAGGGTTTCCAAAGACATGGCCCCCCAAAGCGGCGTGTTGGTGTTTTGAGTTGTTCCTCCGGTAGTCAAGAAGAACCGCCCCTCCTTGATTCCCGCATTGATGTTTTGCACCGGGTTGCGATCCGCCGTGAATTTAGCACCACCGATGCCGCGCCATTCGCCATCCAGGCCCAGAGTCCAACCCTGGCCATAACTGGCCTGCCGGATATGCCGCGTGGATTTTCGATCCCGTTTGAAATCCTCAATGAAGGAATAAAAACCGGTCAAACCGCGCCCTTCGGTGATCGTGCTAAAGGTGATGAGCTTGCGCCAAGTCTTTTCTTCCGGCATGAAGAACCATCCCGTGAACTCGGTGCGCCGACCCGCTGGCTTGGCCGAAACCATGAAGCGATAGATCGTCCCGATCTTCCAGGGATAGGCCAGGAAACTCTGCCCCCCCGTGCCTTCACCTCCAAAACGGCCGACCCGAACCTTCGGATCCTGGTGCACGAGCATCACGCGTTGGCCATCCGGAACAGCTCCCGGATCATCGGTTTTGAAACTATCCCAAACCGAAAAAATCAGCTGCTTTGCACCATTGCCACCCTCCTGAATCCCGAAATAGCCGTCCTTCCAACCGCAGACCATGAAGAAGGTGCCCGAGG
>JAIFMW010000204.1 GCA_020048105.1 Deltaproteobacteria bacterium
GATCATCGCGCGGGGGCCAAAGGCCTGGGATTTGCTGGAACCGCTGCTCTTCATTGCAGATCAGTTTCTATCCGTGTCGGCCTCCGCCCAGGCAGCGGCTGCTGAAATCTTGCGCTTGGCGCCTGAGCTGCAGGCGGCCATTCGGGCGCGACTCTGGGCCAACCTTCACACCCTCGATCGCCACTTGAAGGACTTCCCCCACCTCTCGCGGCTGCCCGTGGAAGGTGGATGGTCTGTCCTGCTCCGACGCCCTTCCCTGGGTGGGGATGAAGCCTGTGCAGTGAGGTTGCTCCAACAAACCAATGTCCTGGTCCAGCCGGGGCATTATTTCGATCTGCCTTCAGATGCCTATCTGGTCCTTAGCCTGTTAACGCCTGAAGCCACGTTTCGAGAAGGGATCATCCGAATGCTTCCTGCAATATGATCTGCGTCTAACGCTTGTCGGAAGGCCCCAGTTGGCGCATCATCGCCCTAAGTCTTGGATTCCTGCCATGTCCTATCAGGCCAATTGCCCCTCTTGTGGAGCCCCCCTGACGTTCCGACCCGGAACCATGGTGGCTGTCTGCGCCCATTGCACAGCCCTTTCCGCCCGCACGGACCGTGATCCGTTGCTGATCGGAAAAGTGGCGGCCCTGGTGGACTCCGACTCACAATTGCAGTTGGGCATGAGCGGCCAGTTCGCCGGGCGCAAATTCAAGGTGATGGGTCGAACCCAGCTCAAACACCCCTTGGGCGGGTTTTGGGACGAATGGTACCTAGCCTTCGACGATGATCGCTGGGGTTGGCTAGCCGAGGCCCAAGGCCGCTGTTTTTTGACGTTCCGCCAAGACTTGAATCAATCGATTCCTCCACTCGAAGCCCTATCTGCGGGTGCCGAACTGGATTTTGGCAGCCGGGGCCGCTGGGTGGTGAGTGAACTCAGCGAGGGCACCTTTCAGTCGGCGGAGGGAGAAATCCCCTGGGCCGTGGAATTGGAAGGGCACTACCGGTTTGCGGACCTCAGTGGCGCGAACGGGGCCTTTGCCACCCTGGATTTTTCGGAAGACCCCCCGCTCTTTTTTGTCGGGCGCCAGTTGGATTTGGATGAGCTCAAGCTCACGGGCGGCGTGCCCCGAAAGAAGGAGCGCCAGAAGGCCCTGAGCCTGCCCTGCCCCCATTGCGCCTCACCCCTAACTCTGCGGGCTCCCGATGAAACCCAGCGTGTGGGCTGCCCCAGTTGCGGCAGCCTGCTCGACGCCAGCGCCGGGAAGTTGATTTATCTGCGTTCCGTGAAACAGCCCGATGCCCGAATGTGGATTCCCTTGGGCACCGAGGGCCACCTCCGAGGTGTGCCCTTGGTTTGCGTTGGCTTTCTGCGTCGGGCCTGCATCATCGAAGGGGTCACCTACGATTGGGGCGAATACTTGATGATGGACCCCAAACACGGCTTTCGCTGGCTGGTGGAAAGCGATGGCCATTGGAACTTAGCCGAGAATGTCTCTCCTTCAGAAGTAAGTCGCACCGGAGCCAACGCCAAGGCCTTGTCCTACCAAGGAGAAACCTACAAGCGATTCCAGGATGTGGAAGCCTATGTCCAGGGCGTCTACGGGGAGTGCTACTGGAAGGTCGAGGTCAACGAGCGGGCCCAGGTCGCCGAATTCGTGCATGCTCCCATCAGCTTGGCGGAAGAGCGGCAGCAACATCCGGGCGGAGGCGAGGAAATCAACTGGTCGCGAAGCACCTACCTGGAGAGCGCCGAGGTTTGGAAGGCCTTTAACCTTAAGGGAACCGCTCCCACTCCCCAGAACATCGCCTCGAACCAACCCAACCCTCTCTGGTCCAAGGCCCGCCAACTGGGCCTTTGGATGCTGGGGTCTCTCGTCTTGCTATTCGTCCTGGTGTTATGGAATGGCGCGACCCACCGAGAAAAACTCCTGCACCGGGAAAGCTACAAACTGGCAGAGCGCCTTCCCAAGATTCAGGTCGCAACGCCTCCCGCCGAGGCTGCTCAAGAGCCAATCTTTTTTTCCCAACCCTTTCGAGTGGAGGATGGGCACAAAAACATTGAAGTCAAGCTAAGCGCGCCCGTCATGAACAACTGGATTGGCGTGGAAGGCTCCATCGTGAACCAGGACACAGGTGTCGCCGAACTCTTCGAAACGTCCTCCAGCTACTACTTCGGATCCGATAGTGATGGGCCTTGGAAAGAGGGTGCTCAGATTGGAACGGTCTACCTTTCGGCCCTCCCCGCGGGTAATTATGTGATGGCGATTTCCCCTCAGTGGGATGGCCCCAACCCACCCGTCAATACATTCACCGTCGAACTGCGTTCTGGTGTCATGCGGTGGGCCTATTACCTAATAGCCCTGCTGGCCATTCTGCTGGTTCCGGCCCTGGCAGCGTTACGCGCCCTTTCCTTTGAAAGTCGCCGCTGGCAGGAAAGCATGTATTCGGCTTCGAACAGTGGTGGAGGTGATTAATGAAGATTTTCTACCTGCTGGCATTAATCGGGGGTTTTGGTCTGGTAAGCGCTAATGGCCTTCTTGGTCGAGAATTTTTCGGCTCCCACCGTCGTGTTGATATTCCACCCAGCGTTCGGCAAACGCCTGGCGGCTACCGAACCTTCTTGCATAATCACGGTTTCAGAGGGGGTAAGTGATGACCAACTACGATTTATGGGGCCACGTGGCAAACGCTGCTGTCTTCTGTTTCCTGGGTCTAGGCATCCTGGGACTGGTCTGGGTAGTGCTTGCGAAGGTGC
Organism: Deltaproteobacteria bacterium; assembly: GCA_020048105.1. GTDB lineage: Bacteria > Acidobacteriota > Holophagae > Holophagales > Holophagaceae > JAYREN01. The sequence goes on from JAIFMW010000204.1 coordinate 2,741, forward strand.
TTCCCTTCTCGCTCCAAAAAGAAATCGAAGTGGATCAAAACACCTCCCTAGGCATCGTGCTGGGCGCTCTGATCCTAGGAATCAGCATCATCATCGCGGCCGCCATTCATGGATGAGGTCGAAGCCACCGCATCCCTACCTGCGGTGGAAGGTGCACCCCTTAATGCCTCGCTCCTATTCATCAGCGTCTTCCTAATAGCCGCTTGTGGATTGATCTACGAATTGGTGGCAGGCACTCTGGCTAGCTACCTGCTGGGGGACTCGGTTCTTCAATTTTCTACAGTGATCGGGGTCTACCTGAGCGCCATGGGGCTAGGTTCCTACCTTTCCAAATTCATCAATCGGGGCCTTGCCCAACGATTTGTGGATCTAGAGTTGGCCGTGGCCCTCGTGGGTGGTTTTTCCGCCCCCATCCTTTTCATGGCCTTTGCTCATACCCATGCCTTCCGGCCAACCCTCTATGGAATTGTCGCTGCGGTAGGCACGCTGGTTGGCCTGGAAATCCCGATCCTCATGCGAATCCTGAAAGATCAGGTGCGGTTCAAGGATCTCGTAGCCCAGGTTTTGACACTGGACTATATTGGCGCGCTCGCAGCCTCCTTGCTGTTTCCCCTACTTCTCATGCCCAAGTTGGGACTGGTACGCACCAGCCTGCTTTTCGGCATGCTCAATGCGGCAGTAGGGCTTTGGTCGACCTTCCTGCTCAAGTCGCAAATGGGCGATCTCTTCATGGTGCGCCTTCGCTGCGCCGTGATCCTGGTCATGCTGGGCCTCGGCTTGGCAGGTGCCCATAAATTCACGTTAACGATGGAAGAAGAAGTTTTTTCAGATGAAATCGTCTATGCCAAGGACAGCCCTTATCAGCGCATTGTGATGACTCGCGGACGCGGTAGTTTTCAGCTCTTCCTCAACGGCAACCTCCAGTTCAGCAGCGCCGACGAATATCGCTATCACGAAGCCCTGGTTCATCCACCCTTTGCGCTGAATCCAAGCGCCAAGCGAGTTTTGGTGTGTGGCGGCGGTGACGGCTTGGCGGTGCGGGAAATCCTGAAACATACCAACGTTGAGCGTGTTGTCCTGGTCGACCTGGATCCAGCCATGACCGATATGGCCGCCAACATGCCCTTGATGCGGGAACTCAATGGTTCCGCCCTGGCAGATCCCCGGGTCAAAGTCGTAAATGCCGATGCCATGATGTGGATTGCAGATGACCGCAGCGAATCACCCTTTGATGTGGCCATCGTGGATTTCCCCGACCCCAATGCTTATGCCCTCGGGAAGCTCTACACCACGCGCTTTTACAAATTGCTGAAGCAACGCTTAGCACCCGGGGCAACCATTAGCGTACAAAGCACCTCGCCCCTAATGGCACGACAATCGTTCTGGTGCATCAACGCCACCATGGAAGCCGCGGGTTTTAAGACCCGGCCCTACCACCTGGCAGTACCTAGTTTCTCGGTGTGGGGTTATATCCTAGCCAGTCAGCAGCCCTTCGAGATTCCGCATCAAACGTTGCCTGATTTGCGCTTTCTCTCAAACGACGCCATGGCCGCCATGTTCGCCTTCCCCAAAGACATGGACCGTGTGCCCACCGAAATCAACCGCCTCGATAACCAAGTCCTGGTGCATCTGTACACTCGGGAATGGAAACGGTGGTCGTAAAAAAAGTTCACCACAGAGAACACAAAGAGCACAGAGAAGGACAAAAAAGGGAAAGGCACAAAGGTAAAAAGAAAGACACGGAGGGAATATCAAAACCCGCATGTCAATCGCATCTAATTTTTTAAACCAACGCCCGCCACCCCTTAACACCCTTTTTGATCCTTTGTACCTTTCCCTTTTTTCTCTGTGTCCTCCTTTTTCTCTGTGCTCTTTGTGTCCTCTGTGGTGAATCCAATTTTTTCCCGCCCATGAAACGACGAACCCTCCTCTCCGCTGCTGCCGCGCTGCCCTTCGCTGGGTTGGCCTGCAAGCGACTGCACAAATTCCCCTTTGGCGGCGAGTTATTGGGAACCTCGATGGAGATGGGGCATTTCGTTCGGGACGGCGCTCTGCCACAACCTGAGAGCTACGAACCTATCGGAGTGATCATCGTCGGAGGTGGCGTTGCGGGGCTTTCCACGGCCAGGCATTTCGAGGGTGTAGGCTTCCACAATTACCTCTTGTTGGAATTGGAATCCGAAGTGGGAGGCACTTCTCGCAGCGGTCGCAATGGCGTGAGCGCCTACCCTTTGGCAGCCCACTATGTGCCCGCCCCCACCAAAGAACTCACCAATTTAGTAAAACTGCTGGATGAAGCGGGCGTTATCGAAGGCTACGACTCAGCAGGAGAGCCCATCTTCGCCGAACAGTATCTAGTGCGAAGTCCTGATGAACGAATATTCTTCCACGGCCAATGGTGGGAAGGCCTCTACCTGCATGCCGGAGAAAGCCCGGAAGAAGCCCGACAATACAGTGCCTTCTTCAAGGAAATTGATTATTGGACCCTTTGGCGAGACGCCAAGGGCCGCAAGGCTTTCACCTTGCCACGATCCAAGGGTTCAGATGATCCCGAAGTCCGGGCTCTGGATTCATTAAGCTTCAAGGCTTGGCTGGATGCGCGTGGCTTCACATCGGAGCGTTTGCTGTGGTTGCTGGATTACGCCGTGCGCGATGATTTTGGCTCACGGCTGGAAACCACCAGCGCCTGGGCTGGGATTTTCTACTTTGCCGCCCGCAAACAAGGCCCGGGTGAGGAAAGTCGCCCAATGCTGACGTGGCCCGAAGGCAATGGATTCCTAATCCACCACATGCAAAAGGTCTGCGGCGATCGTATCCGAACCGGACATGCCGTGACCCGGTTGGAACCTCAGCCTGATGGAACCGTTCGCATAATGGCTTGGAATATTCGGGAAAACCGACCGGTGGGTTTTCTGGCTCAACGCGCCGTATTCGCGGGCCCCGTGCAGATGGCCGGGCGTGTGATACCAGCCCTGCAAAAAGCCAGAGGCAAAACATTTTTCGAGGCCTTTCCGGCAACACCCTGGCTGGTGGCCAACCTTACGCTCCGCAGTCGCCCCTCTGAGCACGGATTTCCCGTAGCGTGGGATAACGTCATCCGCCAAAGCAATGGTTTGGGCTACGTGGTGGCAACCCATCAAAGTCTCCGCGATCACGGTCCCACGGTCTGGACCTATTACCACGCCCTCGCGGGTCCGGATCCAAAGGCCGACTGGCTCAAACTTGCCGCCATGGATTGGCGCGCCTGTGCGGAGCTGGTTGTAAACGATTTAAAAAGGGCCCACCCAGATATCGAATCCCAAATCGCCCGTTTGGACGTTATGCGTTGGGGCCATGCGATGATCCGCCCCCGCCCCGGTCTGCTCTGGAGCTCGGAACTCGCCCTTTCCAGGGAGCCTTTCCTGGGCGTTCACTTTGCCCACTCGGATCTATCCGGGCTTGCGCTATTTGAGGAGGCTCAGGATCACGGGATTCGGGCGGCGGAAGAGGTGCTGGATCGGATTTCGCTGCCATTTGCGCCAGCTTCCGAGCGGCGATCGGGAGGCTTTCCCGGAGCCGCCTCCCTAAAGTAATGGCAAGGAGCCATGCCAAAGGACCTCGAATCTCAACCCGATGCGTGAGACGGGTGCCCAGGTTGGAAGGGCTAAGGTGAAAATGCAACCGGATGACAGTTCCCAGCGTGCGCGCCTGGCAGGTAATCGATCGGCCTGAGGTAAACTCCGTCACCCTGAAATTCAGGATTTCCCCTGATCGAAACTTAAGCTTGCCCTGACTTCCCAGCATCAAGGTGCCCCGAAGGCGCACCCAGAGCAGGGCATTATCCCAGTCGGGCCACCCTTGAACCTCGGCCCACCGTCGCCAAATGGCAGTTGGGTTGGCCGTGGTTTCTAGCTTGTGTTCGATATGCCACATCCGCGTCTCCTCGTCCCGCAGGGGGTACCGGGCGGGCCCGGCGCAGGGGCCAAGATCCAGGGTACCCGCTCGGTCGGCCTAATTCACGGGATAGACTGAAGGAACAAGCGAGCCCTCGCCTTCATCCCAGGATTATCATGTTCAAAATCACCTTTCAAACCAAAGCCACTCACGAAGTCGAGCTCGAACAGGAGACAACGCTTCTGTCGGCAGCAGCCAAAGGCGGTGCGGGTCTCAACCACCGCTGCGGGGGTCATGCCCGCTGTGGCACCTGCAAAGTGACCGTCCTCGAAGGCGCTGAAAACCTTTCCGAAATGGGCGCAGCCGAGAGCCGGATTCTCAAAGTATTGAAAGCCGCCCCCGAGGAGCGGCTTTCTTGTCAGGCCTGGGCCAAAGGCGATGTCTGCTGCAAAGTCTAAGCGAATCGACAGCTGGTCCTTAATCGATCAGAAAGCCCACGCCCTGCCAGACCCGCACCTTGGTTTTGCCCTCCGCGGCGCGGGCAGGGTCGAACACGATGCGTTTGGCCGCTTCCACGCAGGCCTCGTTGGCCTTTTGAACCCATTCGCCATCGCCGGGAAGGCCCTGCAATAGACGGGTCGCCAACACTTCCCCATTCTCGCTGACCAACACGTTCACCACCACCACGCCGCGATCAACCTTGCGTGCCTTGGGGGTGATGCGGTTCAAGTTCATGGCCTTGGCGGGGGTGATATCCGGGCCAACGACCATCAAGGCACCTTCGGCCACCCCAGATTGGAGTTTGGCTTCAAGGGCCTGAATCTGTTTTTGCAATTTCTCGTTTTCAGCTGCGGCGAGGGCACTCTCGGCCTTAGCCTTCTGCAGATCTCCCAGGATGGCATCACTACCCGATTGGTTTTCACGGAAGGAAGCCTTCAGCTGTTCCAATTCTTTCTGGCAGGCAGCAACCTGTTTTTGCGCCAGTTCACGGGATTTGGCAGCCTCGGCAAGATCCTGCTGAACACTTTCCGTAGCCCCAAGACGCTCTTTGAGCTCGTCGCGTTCGGCTGCAAGTTTTTTGATTTGCGCCTGCAACTGGGCAACCACCGGACCGGTGGGCTTGGGCTTTGCACCAATCAAGGGTGCGGTAGAAGCCAAAGTCAGCAGTAAGGCAACACTCCAGGTCGTAGCGGATTTAGGCACGATTCCCTCCAGGATGTGGAGGGGCGCTAGTACCGGCTGGCACCAGGCTGGATCCCCCCCGAATACGGCATCTGCACCTTGAGAATCCCACGCTTAAGCAGCTTCGAGAAGATGGTCAGGCATTCCTCGTGGGTGAAAGGCGAAATGGAGATGATGTCCTTGACGCTCCAGACTCCATTCACCCGGGTGGCCAGGAAGGCTTCGTTCGGGCCAAGCTGCGCCTGCATTAGATCTTCGATGCTGATGGCCAGTTCAGGAATTTGGGATTCGTCGATATCGACATCGTCCAACATGTGCTCAACCACTTCCAGCATCCGAGTGGCTTCCGCGAGGGCTGGCTGCTCCTCAAGAATGTTCATGAGTTCGGATTGGGCTTCCTGCAGTTTTTGTTTTTCGACCAAGTGGCGGGCCCGCTGCAACTGCAGGCTGCTCCGTTCTCCCAGCTTGCCCCCGGGCCGGGTAATGCGAACCATGCCCTTTTCGTGCAGATCGAAGAGAAGCTTCTGGACCTTAAAATCCGTGGCACGCATTTCGATAACCAGCTCGTCCACGCTTTTCGACCCATTGAGCCGGGACAGAAGATCTGCATCCTCCGGCGCCAGGGGAAGCATTTCTGCAATGGCCTCCGAAACCGCATCCAGCACAGTATCGCCGCCTCGAATCACCTTCTTGATCCGTTTCCATTCATCGACCCGTCGGGCACCTTCTAGCACGATGCCCGTGACATCCAGATTCAACAAAACGGCCTTCTGGGGTGGCTGGGCACCGTCGTGGAATTCGAAATTTCCAAATTCCCACAGGAAGACATCGAAAATAGATTCATCCACCTTCAACTGCACGATACGGCGAATCTCGGTTTCAGTGATCAACTGGCGATTCACCAAGATGCGGCCCAGCAACTGATTTTCATCTTCTTGGGAGGCCAAGGCCTCGCGGAGCTGATCTTCCGAAATGCGATTGAACGCGAGCAGATACTGACCCAAGTATTCGCGAGGATCCGAAGACCACACACCTGTGATCCTCCCCTCGGCAAAGGCGACCCGCTTGGTGTGCATGAAGCCCTGAAGCTCGAGTACGCCGGTCTTTTTTCCCACGGCTAGCCACTGGAGGATGTCCTCCAATCCCATGGTCCCTAAATCACCCTTCAACCCCATTCGGGTACTCCTGCTCAAGACAAAGACTGCGCAGCACAGGCACCGAGGCCCAAGGGCAGATTAGTCCTATCGGCACCTCGCGGCCAGGACATAACTCATAAGGATTCAATCACATCGCGAAGTGCCCTATTTAGTAGCGATGGATGATGGCGCGCCACTTGTTCCTCGGGGTCCAAAAGGGGCTGAGCAAATAAGGGAACTCCGCAAACCCGGTCTCCTGAAGGCAACAAGGGGGTGCCGCCTTCATCGAGGTAGCGCTGCAAAACGGGTTCAGGTAAGACAGCATTGTTGGCAATGACAGCCGAGAGCCCGAGCCCGCCAAAAGCCTGAATGCTCGCCACATGCGTTTCTAAATCCAGCCCGGTGCTTTCCCCCGGTTCGGTCATCAGGTTGGCCACATAAACGATGGGCGCCAGAGACCGAGCCAGGGCCTGCTGGAATTCAGGGATCAGCAAATTGGAAATGGTGGAGGTATAGAGACTCCCCGGCGCCAGCAAGATGAGGTCGGCCTGAAGAATGGTCAGTATGGCTTCGGCGAGGGGTTCGGCGTCCCTGGGCTCAAGCCAAAGCCTCGCCAAGGGAGGCACAGAAGCGTTGACCTGGGTTTCGCCCACGTAAACATTGCCTTGCATGTCTTCGGCACAAAGGGTGACGGGAACGACCGAGGAGGGGAACAATCGGCCTGCGGTGACCAAGATGCCGGACAGCTGGCGAATGGCCCGCACCCAATCCCCGGAAATATCCGCCAGAGCCAAGAGCATGAGATTGCCCAGAGAATGCCCGGCCAGGGTGCCTTCACCCTTGAACCGATAGTTCAAGAGCTCGGAGAGCACCGATTCTTCTCGGGTCAAGGCCGAAAGGCAGTTCCTGAGATCCCCGGGTGGAATGCCGCCTAATTCGGCCCGCAATCGCCCAGAGCTGCCACCGTTATCCGAAACAACCACCAAGCCTGTAAGGCGCCAGGGGTCGCGGCTCCGCCCGGCTTCGTGCTTAAGAGCCCGAAGCAAGGCGGCAAGCCCCGTGCCTCCACCAATGGCCGCCACTCGCAGAGGCTGGTCGGCATGGAGGCCGCGAGGGCCAGACACTGTAGAACCTAGTCTCTTTCGAAGGCGGCGAACACGGAATCGTACCGCACGCCGTCAAAATCGCGCTCAAGACGGAAGAGCACCTTCAGTTCTGGATCAATCGCAATGGCATTCTTCAGAGCCTCGGCAGCCTCGTCGGATTTGTCGAGTTGCGCCAGAGCCGTGGCCTTCAGGAAATGCAAGTGAGCATTGCTGCCATCGGCTTTCAGTGCCTTTTCCAGCACCTCCAGCGCGGCCTCGCTCTCCTGCTTGTTCAGGTGAAGGGTCGCCACCATTTCAGGAAGCTCCTTGCCTTCACCCGCCTTGGCAAGCCGCGCTTCGATCGTGGTCAAGGTCGCACGAACGGTATGGACCATCCCGTAATCAGACACTTCCCGAGCTTCAGCCAGGAGTGCCGTCAAGGCGGTCTGGGCTTCCTTGAATTTCCCACCACAGAACAACGCCATTGCGCCATTCAGCTTGTCACCAAGTGGGTTGTTGTGTTCCTTCGCAGGAGCAGCGCTCGTGGTCGCGGAGGACTTCGCTTTCGTTGGCATGCTTTACCTCGGTGTCATTGCATCCCAACTATACCTTGAAAAGTACCGACTCGCGGTTCAACAGGCGCGTCGAAAGCCAAGTCAAGGCTCCGGCCAATCCCACGGTCATCAATAAAGCGATGGTGTATTCCAAGGGATTGCCCTGTTGGCTGAAAAGTTTCCGGATGGCTAGGCTCACATTCAGGATGGGAACGTAGGGCAGAAAGGCCAATTTTTCGATGCCCGGTGCCATGGAAAATACCGCCATGACCATTACAACCACGAAGCCCGGCATGATCGCGGTGCCAGCTTCCACCGTGTTTTTGGCCTGAATGCCCATCATTACGATGAAATTTGCGAACAGCAGCCCCAGGGGAACCATCAGGAGGAAGGTGAGGCTGAGAGTCACGGGGTTAGCCAAAGCGGACAGGCTACCCATTGGGGCCCCCGCTGCACCGGCAGCACCGGCTCCGCCCGAAATAACCCGACCGATGGATAACCCCATGCTCAGGAGATTGAACAAGGCGCTGATAATCCCGACAGCAAAAACAAATAGCAACTTGCCCCAAATGATCTGGTTGCGGGGAAGGCTGGTGCACAAAAGGCTCTGCAGAGTACCTCGTTCCTTTTCACCGGCAGTGGTGTAGATGCCAAGGTTCATCGAGCCCGCGAACATCATGATCATCAGCATGTAAGGAAGGAAGCCTCCAATCAACTTCCCCACAAAGAGCCCCATATCCCCGGCATCTTCCGTCGCAATCTTGGTGGGCACCGCCAGATCGGGCGAAGCCCCCAGGGCCTTCAGGCGCGCCTGAACCCAAGCTTTGTCTTGCTTTTGAAGGGTTTCCTTCAGGCGGCTCAGCGCCAGTTTGGAAGAATCATCGCTCTTGTCGTAGGTTGCCTTGAGGCCAAACGTTTTGTGGCCTTCAAGCTTGGTGGCCGCATCCGCATCCACTTCCAACTTCATTTCCAGTTTCTGATCGCGAATGGCCTGTTTGACATCGCCCGAAGGTGCTACTACGACCTCGAAGGCCTTACCATCGGCCTTGAGAAGGGGTTCCACGACGTGTCCCGGATCCACCAGCACGATGCGACTGGGCTTGTTCTTGCGGGTGGCTTCATCGTTCTGACTGAGTTTCCCCATCATCGTGAAGAGCAGCGGATAGAGGATCACCGGCATCAGGAACGTGAAGAACATCGTCTTCCGGTCCTTGGAAAGCTCCATGAACTCCTTTTTGCAAACCAGCAGTGCTCCGCGCATCTTAAACCTCCGCCGCGCTGCGCGCTGCCAGTTGGAAGAAGACCTCGTCGAGCGTCTTGGCATTCCAGGTTTCGAGAATTTGCTTAGGTGGTGCATCCCCATGCAATTCGCCATCAAAGATGATGCCCACGCGATCGCAGATCTCGTCCACGAGGGGCATGACGTGGGTCGAAACGATCACCGAACGCCCTTCGGCCCGCATGACCCGAAGCAAATCCAGCACGGTTTTGGCCGTCAGAACATCCAACCCCGTGGTGGGTTCATCAAAAATCACCACCTTGGGATCGTGTAACAAGGCCCGGGCAATGGAAACTTTCTGTTTTTGTCCACTAGAAAAGCCTTCCATCTTCACATCCGCGAAATCCAGCAGCTGCAATTTCTCAAGCAGGTGCAGCCCTCGGCGCTCGGCCACTTTCGCATCGACGCCTTGAAATTCGCCGAATAAGCGGAGCAATTCCCTGGGTGTAAACCGCCCATAGACATTCAGATCGGTCGAGAGATACCCCACCACCGAGCGCGCCTTTTCAGGCTTTTCTAAGGTATCAATGCCACAGACCTGAATTTGCCCCTGGTCCGCCTGCATGAGGCCCGCAATCATCCGCAGCGTGGTGGATTTCCCGGCCCCATTGGGCCCCAGAAGGCCGTAGATTTCACCGGGCTTGACCGTCAAAGAGATTCCCCGCACCGCTTCAATGCGCTTTTTTAAATGGGTCCGTTTGTCTTTGACTGTGAACGTCTTGTGTACGTCCGTGAGCTGGATCACGCGCGCCTCCCGGAAAAGGAATGAAGGATGGAGTCTACCGCGCAGGGCCAAGCTCATCCCTCGCCCTGGACGAACTGGAGGCTCAGACCGGTGAATGGCGGATTCGGGGGGGCTAAGGCGCTATCGGAGGCCCATGAACACCAGCACCGCACCCGCGCCAATGCAGTAGATCGCAAACCCATTCAACTTGGGCTGACGCGTGAAACGGTCAAGGAGCCCCACGGCGGCATAGCCCGAGATCGCTGCAGCCAGAACACCCACCAGACAGAGCAGCCCCGCATCACTCGACCCGACGGGAAAGGCCAGTTCGGAAGAGAGCGGCTGCCCGGAAAGCAATGGTTTGATCAGTTTTTTCCCTTCAAAAACAGCCGCGGCGGCGATGGTGGGAATGCCCAGCAAAAAGCTGAACCGAGCCGAGGCCGGCAAGGCCAGCCCTCGAAAAACCCCCATGGAAATAGTGGAGCCGCTGCGCGAAAGGCCAAAGCCACCACCGATACCCTGGATTGTGCCAACCGCCAGAGCATCCAGAGCGTTCATGCCCTCCACGCCCCGCCCTTCCCGCCGCTTGGCCAAGGCGTTAGCCGCGAATAGCAATCCAGCCGTGAGAAAGAGGCAAACACCGTAAACCCAAATATGCTCCTTGGCCAATTCCTTGAAATGGCGCGTACCGATGGCAAAAACGCCGGTGGGAATCATGGCAAGGAAAAGCCATTGCGCCAAGCGCCGACCTTCGGGATCTCCGCCAAAAATGCCACGCACCACCTTGGCGATTTCTAAACGGAAATAGACACACAGTGCCGCGAGGGTTCCCACGTGCAGCAGCACATCAAAGGCCAGTGGCATGCTGCGCTTCAACATCAGGTTTTCCACAAGTGTGAGATGGGCGGTGGAAGAGACCGGCAAAAATTCAGTCAAGCCCTGAACAAGGCCCAGCAGGATGGCGTGCAATAGATTCATTCAGGCTCCGGCGCAAAAGAACAGTGTGCCAGAGCGTCGGGGCTCATCCCGCCGATTCCCGGTGTTGCGCATCCCAGCAGGCCAACGCAAAAAGCACCGAGCCGATTGTCAAGGAAATTCCTACCACCAGCCATGGCGTTGGCGTATTCGGCCCCATCCAGTCCGTAATGCCAAGACTAGGCATGGCCCAGGGGAGGAACCGCGCCATGGCAGGTCGCTGACTCGCGACCCCCGATAATACAAATCCGCCGATGCCAACCGCCAAGTTCACGCCCAGATTGGAAAACCGCGAGGCCAGCCAAGTGTGGGTGCTGAGCATGGCCCAACTCGTCAGGAAAAGGAGGCCCAGCAGCTTCGAGGCAAAAACCAGGCTGGGGTTTTCCAAATGCAACGTGGGCCGAGCCCATTTGATGACCCATCCGCCCACGAAAAAACCCGCCAGCAAGAGCAAGTGCGCCATCAAGAGCAGCCATCCCAAAATGAACGGCTTGGTGGCGTAGTGCTTCCAGCGGCTCACGGGAAGAGCATTCAGGTGCTTCCATTGATGGTTCTGATGTTCCAGATTCAGGAGCAGCGTGGCCAGCAGGCACACTAGCAGGGGCAGCAGAAAGGTGGCCCAAGGAATCAGCGTGAA